>JALRDR010000555.1 GCA_023262145.1 Planctomycetaceae bacterium
GCCGCTGAGGAAGGTGCGGTGAATCCGGCAGAAGCAGCCCCGGCGTCCGATCGGGCGTCAGCTGGAGGGCGACGGAGTGAGCGGTCCGGCAGTTCCGGCCGCGAGAGGTCGCAGGCGTCAAGGGGCAATCATTTGAAAACGGATGCGGGCACCGCTCCGCCGTCGAAGCCGACGCAACCGAAAAACTGGCTGCTCGGCTACGCCCTGTTTCTGACCCTGTTACTGCTGTATTTGCTGCTCACGGGGAAGATTCATCTGAACTCGAATCATCCTCTGGAGAGCCTGCCTGATATACGCCCGCTGGCTCCGAATGAATTTCAGGCGATTCCTGAGGATGCCGCGCTGCCTGCGGGGCACGAACTGCAGCTGGGGCAGTCGCAGCGATTCGGAGACATTGAAGTGACTCCGCTGCGGGTCACTCGTGAAGCACTGAGTTTTGAGGATTTTCAGACTGGTGAGGCAGTTGAAACGCCAGATATGGAGCCGAAGCTGAAGCTCTGGATGCGGATCCGCAACGTCTCTGCGGAGTCGAGTTTTCCTCCATTCGACGCGGACCTGATGTCGCATCGATCACCGCCATATTCAACGGATGAAAACACGCTGGTAAACAGCGCACTGTGGGTTGCGACGCTGGCAGATGCACCGCCGGTTCGAGTGCTGAATTTCCATCACAGCCGTCATGATCCGCTGGTGCTCAGCGGGCAGAATGCCGGCAAGGTTCTGGCCCCGGGGCAGGAGTTCGAAACCTGGATCGCATCGGCTGTGATTCCTGAGGCGATGGTTGCTGAGACTTCAATACGGTGGCGTATTCAGATTCGCAAAGGGGTTAATCAGGAGTCCCTGAATGGGGTAACCACGCTCTTCGACTGCAGTTTTCGGGGGGCAGACATTGAGGCAGAAGCTGCAGGAAACGGCTGACTGTCTGTTGCAGTCTGCGGCTGCGGTGGGCAATGGAACAGAACGCCGGACTGGTGGCGGTCGAGTCTGTTTGTCTGGCAGTTGCAGGCCACGAGCGGTGGTTGTCAGTGATCAGGATAGAAGTCGCGCAGATCAATGCTGTCTCCGGATGGGATTGTGCGGTAGAGCATTGCGGCATCGAGTGGATCAAGAGCAGCCGCTTCAGGAAGATCTGCGATCGCGTGGCGGGTCAGCAGGTGTACGGCGTGTTCGCCGATCACTTCCGCGGTATTTCCGGTGACCACCAGAGCAGTTGCCTCATCAATACCGACTCCCAGCAGATGCGGGTAGTCACGGATCACCGGAAGCAGATCCGGCTGCCGATTTCTTTGTGTAAAGTGCTGATCAATCGCCGATCCGGGCAGATATGCGAAGCCCTGTTCGTATCCCTCCGCGATCATGATGGTGTTTCCAAGCGGGTGCCCACGCACGAGCAGTTCTCCCTGAATTGTCGCACCTGCTGAGCTGCCTGCGATGACACCGCCCCGGGTGAGTACGTCGCGAAACAGGGCAGGAGCTTCGGTTGCTTCGTAGGCATCAAGGAAATTCCATTGTCGCCCACCGCCGAACCAGATGCCGGTGGCCTCTTTCAATGCCATGCGGAATTCCTCCGAAGCGATCTGTTCAGGTCCGCGCTGGGGTAGAACGGTAACTTTGCTGATTTCTGCGTCCTGGAGAAAACGTGGCAGACGAGTGTCCGTTTGCTCCGGCGGGTAGGCGGTGGGAAGTACGATGATTTTTGCCTGTGGGCCGCCTGCCAGAGAGATGAACCGTTCCACAATTTCCTCGGGCATACCGCCACCACCGATGATGATCAGTGAGCCGTGTGGAACCAGCGGGTCGGGCAATGCAGTTTTGCGGGTCGCTGCTGTCGTGCGCTGGCGGGCTGCACGACGCAGCTGCACGAGATCTGCTGAGTCCCTGGCGGCCAGTGTGGTTGTGGCAGCGGGGAGATCGGCCGACGCCGCGAGCATAACAGTGACGGTTCCGGTTCCCGTGGCAAT
>JALRDR010000572.1 GCA_023262145.1 Planctomycetaceae bacterium
ATTGCCACGGCGGCGGCCTGCAAGGCGAAGAAGGATGAGTTGTCAGTGGCAATCGGCCTGTCGATGGCATTTACGGCGGTGATGATGGTGGTCATGCCGCTGGGAGTGAAGGCTCTGGACATGGATCCGATCGTTGCCGGAGCGTGGATTGGTGGCACAATTGACGCCACGGGCGCGGTGGCAGCCGCCGGCAATGCCCTGGGGGAGGCGGGTGAAACGGCAGCTGTCACTGTAAAGATGATTCAGAATATTCTGATTGGAGTCATCTCATTCTGCGTTGCGGCATACTGGGTGCGATATCAGGAGGGCAGTGAGTCCGGAGTGAACGTCGGTGTAGGAGAAATCTGGCGACGATTTCCCCGCTTCGTGCTCGGTTTTCTTGCAGCCAGTGTGCTGTTCACGATGGTGTTCAGCATGATGCCGCGAGGCGACGAACTTGTACCGGCAATGATTGACGGATCTACAAAGACGATTCGCACATGGCTTTTCTGCCTGGCGTTTGTGAGTATTGGACTGGAGAGTGATTTTCGAACGCTGGCAAATTACTTTCGAGGAGGAAAGCCGCTGTTACTGTATGTTGTCGGGCAGACGTTCAATCTGCTGCTGACCCTGTTCATGGCCTGGCTCATGTTTGCTCAGATATATCCGGAGGCTGCTGATGCACTCCGAAAATAAGCGGCGTTTGTGTCTGCTGCTCATTGTCGTACTGGCGGGCTACGTGTGGGGCAGTGTGCTCCCGCGATGGGCTGCCGATCCGGAATTCCGTCGAGCGGAAGCCGAATTTGAACGCGCAGGAATCGACGCCACCGCGTTGTTCTACACGGATCACCCCCGTGCATTTCGAAGTGTCCCCTGACACTGCAGCGACGGCAGTCGGCAAGAGCTGTACACCAACTGCTGCTTCACCGGGATGTGCGATCTTTTCAGTGCCACTTTCGCCGTCCGTTTGTGTATCCGGGAAGCGAACCGGCAGTCTGGCTGCAGTGCGTACCGTTTCAAAGTCAATTCTGCCATATCCTTGTTTCAGACAGGTTTGCAATCTGCGTGTCTGAGGATGCTGAGTCCCGTCAACCTGCGCTGCTGCTTCGAAAGCCTGACTAATCCAGCGATTCTGTTACATTGCATCATTACTGGCGACTAGGGGACAGTGCGCTCGCTGGTTCCTGTGAGAATGCAATGACGTCCGGAATCATGAAATACGTCAGTTGGGCCTGCGTCTGGCTGATTGCTGCTGCGATCAATGCCGACGATCAGCAGGTGCCTGATCCGGCAGCCGACGATCGCTCAGTGTCACAACGGGCAGATGGACTGGATGCCGGAATGGCGGCGGCTGCCGGACATGACTGGCCAGGAATTCGGGGACCGCACTGGAACGGTCATGCCGATGAAACGGGACTGGCAGATTCATGGCCTCCCGAGGGTCCCCCGGTGCTCTGGACTCGAGCACTCGGACAGGGGTACTCGGCTTTTGTGGCGTGGTCGAATCGTGTCGCGACGCAATATCAGAGTCTCAGCGGTCAATTCGTAATCTGCCTCAACGCGAACACAGGAAGCACGCTCTGGGAATACCGATACGACTGGCCATACGATCCCGCCGGGCTTTATCCAGGGCCGCGAGCAACTCCAATGTACAAGGATGGCTTTCTCTACTTTGCAGGCCCTGCGGGTCTGATCGGTTGTCTTGATTCGGAAACCGGGACGCACATCTGGTCTGTCGAACTCCCGCAGGTACTTCAGTGCGAAATCACGGGATTTGGATATGCGTGTTCCCCGACCGTGATCGACGGACTTGTGCTCCTGCCCGTGGGCGGTTCAGACGCCAGCATGGTAGCTCTTGACGCAAAGACCGGTCAGGTCCGCTGGCATTCCGGAAGCCAGCCGGGGAGCTATGCACCAGCGTTTCCGATCACATTTCGCGGTCGTCGCCTTGTACTGGGATACCTCGAAAATGCGCTCGTCTGTCACGATCGGGGCACTGGCGAACTTCTGTGGACACACAGACTTTCACGAGGATACGACGAACACTCATCCTGGCCGATCTATCAGGAGCCATTCCTCTGGATCTCCAGCCCGTTTCAGTCCGGTGGAGAACTGCTTGAACTCACCGATCGGCCAGGGCAGCACGTTGGTCTGGTCAGTATGCATCCGTTGATGTCGAATGATATTTTTTCGAGTGTGCTGGTTGACGGTGCGATCTATGGATTTGATGTGCACGAATCGCAGGCGAGGGTTGATCGATCAACATCGCGGGATGTTGCGCTGTCTTGATTTTCTGACCGGCGCAGAACACTGGTCGGTTGGTGACCGCAGACCACATCGGATTGGCGACAAACTGCCTGACGACGATTCATGGGTTGGACATGCAAGCATCATTGCGGCGGATGGAAAGCTGATTCTGTTCAATGATCTGGGGGAACTGATTCTTGCAAAGGCGACGACGGAGCGTTTGCAGCTACTGGGACGTGTCTCTGTTCTCGGAGGAGAAATCTGCTGGACTCAGCCCGCTTTGTCTGACGGGCGTCTGTTTGTCCGCAACCAAAGTCGCGCAGCCTGTCTTTTTCTGCGTGATCCTGCAGAACTTCAGCGGGAGCAGCACCCAACGGTACTGACTGTAGCTGACATTCCTCAGCAGGCTTACTTCGACTGGGCCAGCGTGGTGCTTGGCTTCCGACCGGAAGCAGCGTTCGATTTGCCTCCAGAACAATGGCTGCGGCGGTGGTACCAGATCAGCCTGTTCGGGATCATGGGCGGTTGGCTGCTCGTCAGCATTGCGTCTCGACACCTGCCTGGTTCGGGTCGAATTTTTGCAGAGCGCAGAGAGACCGTGTACTGGGTTATGGTCTTTCTGACTGCCGCGAGCGGAACCACCTGGCTGAGTCTGTGGTACCGGGATTTCATCTTCACGTGGCCGGTGGCTGTGTTTGCCACTTATCAGTCGCTGATCGATCGGGTTGTGCTGAGTCGAAAACACCTGACAACGCGCGACCGGCTGCGATCGGGCAGCGCGTGTCTGATCTTTGTCGCCAGCTGCGGCATCTATTAC
>JALRDR010000575.1 GCA_023262145.1 Planctomycetaceae bacterium
CAACAACCTGCACCGCCGGGAGTGTTTCGTAATCTCGGGGCAATGCAGTTTGTGGACTGTACCGCACTGTGTGGCCTCTCCGCGACAGACTTCTACAGCCATGGGATAGCACGTACGGACTACGATTGCGATGGTTTTGCAGACATTCTGATCACGGGCTATGGCGGGATACAGTTGTTTCACAACTGCGGAGACGGGACCTTCGAACTGATTCCTGCTGACTGCGGGCTGACGGATTCGCAGTGGAGCAGCAGTGCAGCGTGGGGCGATCTGAATGGGGATGGGTTTGCAGATCTGTATGTGGCTCACTATGTGGACTGGTCGTGGGAGAATGATCCCTTTTGTGAACGCGGCCCGGAAGGCGGCCGGGAGATCTGCCCGCCAAGAAGCTACACGGGTATTTCTGACACGCTGTATTTCAGTAATGGAGATGGAAGTTTTCGCGACGTTACTGCAGAGTCGAAACTGAGTTCCGAGGGAAAGGGGCTTGGCGTGGTGCTGACGGACCTGGACGGGGACGGCGACAACGACATCTATGTCACGAACGATACGGTGCCCAACTTCCTGTATCAGAACGAGGGCACCGGGGTGATGGATGATGTCTCACTTCCCAGCGGTGCCAGTCTGAGCAGTCTGGGAGTACCGGATGGGAGCATGGGCGTGGATGTCTGTGACTTCAACAGAGACACGCTGCCGGATCTGTGGGTGGTCAATTACGAGCGGGAATCGAACGCGCTGTACCAGAATGCCGGCAGAATGGCATTTCGTCATGTGAGTCAGAAGATGGGACTGAACGCGGTCGGTGGTCTGTTTGTCGGCTGGGGCACATGCTGCGTGGATTTTGACAGTGACGGAGATGAAGACATCTTCGTTTCCAATGGGCATGTCATTCGCTATCCGCAGAATGCTCCGCTCAATCAGCAGCCGCTCCTGCTGCAGAATGAGAATGGCGAACGGCTGGTCAATGTGACGGAACTGGCGGGTGAGTGGTTTGGTCGACAGCACATGGGCCGCGGTGCGGTGGCGGCAGATTTTGATCAGGACGGGGACGCAGATGTTGCTGTATCGGCAACTCTGCAGCCTGCAGCGCTGCTGGAGAATCGCACAAAGCGGGCGTTCCGGCGCTGGGTCGGTGTCAGGCTGTCTGGTACTGCTGTTGCTCGCGAACCCGTCGGAGCGACAGTGATTCTGAAGACATCTCCGCCGCAGACTGGATTTCTGCGAGGTGGGGGAAGTTACGGATCGAGTGTCAGTGAGCGTCTGCTGTTTGCCATTCCCGATGAGACAGACATCCCGCAGCTGGAGGTCCGCTGGCCGGGGGGACAGGTGCAGAAACTGACACTCGAGTCCACTGACTGCATGGTCATGGTGCGGGAGTCAGATGCTGGCGAGCGGGCCGCCTGGTTGCTGCCGAAGTAACGGTCGGTGAACTTTGCTGGTCATCTGGCAAGCTGATTCATGAAGATATGCAGCACTTCATTGCTCTTCGATTCTGCTTCCTCAAAGCAGCCGGCAATGATGTCAGGATCACCATCTGAGTCGACATCACCTGTGCAGATTGCCGCGTAGGCAGGAGTTGTGTCTGAGATGCGAAATGGCTGGAAGCTGCCGGATTCTGTCTGTCGCAGCCACATCAGCGAAGCCGGCTGTGGCTGCTCCTTCTGCGGCAGGGCCGCCACCGGCAGAACTGCACAGGCGATAATGTCGATTCGTCCATCCTGATCAACGTCTGCCGGAAGTGCTCGATGGACTCCGGGAGCTTTCTGGAGCTGTTCGGCCTGAAACTCCAGGTTGCCCTGATTCCGCAGCAGCCAGATGCCGTGATAGGGTTTCATCAGGTTGGAATCAAAGGTGTCGCCATTGGTGTATATGATGTCGAGATCATTGTCGGAATCGATGTCGCAGAGTTCGATGCCACTTGAACCCCATGACGGGTCCGGCGCGGCGTAGAGTACATGTTTTTCGAATCCCCCCGGCAGATTCAGCCATGCCTCAATGACTTCATGTTCCTGGCTGATGAGTGAGATAAAGTCCACGCGTCCGTCCCCGTTCAGATCAGCGGTGGGAACATGAATCGGTCCTGATCGGGCATCCAGTCGCTCATGGCTCCACTGCGGCGTCGACTGCTCCAGACCGTCGTTACGAATCAGATGCAGGCCGCCGGTCGCATGCCAGCCAAATTCTGCGGCGATCAGATCGAGGTCGCCATCAGAGTCAAAATCTGCAGCTCGAACATCCGCGGCGCGACCGATTCCTTCGAGCAGGCTTATCACCCGGGCAGAGGATTCATGATCGGGAATCCAGAGAATGCGGCCGCGATCATGATCAGCTGGCATTGGTGAACCGAGATCTGCGAGGATCAGGTCGTCCTGCCCGTTGTTGTTGAGATCCACGACTCGCACTGCAGCCGGATTGACAGCAGCATCAGTAAGCTGGCGAACGTCCGTACCAGCAGCCGATGTCCGGCCCACTGCACCGGATTTCATCAGGCTGATGAACAATCCACGCCCCGCATCGTTTTCAGAGACCGGACCTACAAAGGAGACACTCGCCTCGCGTTGCAGCCATTCCGGGCTCACGATGCGATTCAACTGGAAGGAAACCGGGCCGGAGTCGCTCGGTGGTGTAGTGATTGCGAGTGCTTCAGGAGCCTGTTCCTGAAACCAGCGGACAACATCTGCCTGAACGGGCACATCAGGATGTGTTTTTCCGGATTCGTAGTAGAAGTCGAAGCCGCGGCGAACTTCGCGATACCAGTCATCTCTGGGAAATGACGATGGCAGCGGCATGGCGTGGCAGGAACCGCAAAACGACTGAATCTGCTGCGTCAGCTGCGGATTGTCGTGTGCAGCGGAGGTTGTGGCAGTGGCAACCGGGGCGACAGGGCGTGGGGATTCCTGTCCACATCCACAGAGGAGCAGCAACAGCAGTGAGAGCTGCAGGGCAGCGGGCAGTCGACAGCCAACCGCACTGCCGGTTTCAGATTTCATCTGTTTGACCACTTCAGGATGCAGACCTAACATAATCGAATTGCAGCCGTGGCAGCTGCAGGCAACGCCGGATGTGCCGCAGCCGCTGCTGGCATGAGTAAACCACTCTGTGCAGGACCACTCTGTGCAGACAGTTTTTCTGATGACAGACCGTAGCTGACGGATGGATTCAACACAGAAACGCATCGTAACGTGTCTCAATCAGCGAATGAACATCCAGAAGCATCTTCCAGGCCAGGAAAGTCTTCGCTGCCGCAGCAGCGTGATGTTTGTGGTCGCGGCCGCCGTTGGGCTGTTTCTGTGGCGGTCCTGGTTCTGATCTGGTTGTTCTGGCCGGAATTCTGTT
>JALRDR010000586.1 GCA_023262145.1 Planctomycetaceae bacterium
TAAGAAGGGACATCACATTTAGAGCCTGAACAACGTCAGGGCAGTTATGACAACTCAAAGAAATATAAGTCCCAAATTTATATGAGCCTCCTATTGACTTAATTTGCTCAATTAACTCTTTTTCAATTTTTAAAGGGTATCCTCCTACCTGCAAGATAGCTAAGATGAATGATGTAAATTCATGGCCCAGAGGCACGCCAGCAAAAACTATTCCGGTTACATAATCAGGCTGATTAACCTGGAATGAGGGGCTTCTATGGGTTGAATCTTCTCCCTTTTTGATCGAAATCATTGATGACATCGCATCTACTTCTGTCAATAGATCGATCATTTCAGCAGATCCAGCTGCAGGCCATGCGGGTGACCAGACCAGGCGGATATCTGGCGATGGACTTTCCTGACGGCTGGGCTCCACCTGACGAATCACTGGCAGCAGAGGTGTGTCGCCAGAACCGCAGATATCTGCCCATCTATCTCAGCACACTGCTGCCTCGCTATCAACTCCGGATGCGTGACGGCGAACTGCAGTGCCACCCTGAACTCAGCAGCGTGGCCGGGGGACTGAGCTGGTCAGAGATGCGAGAAGCTGCGGCGGCAGCAGACCTCCGTGGAACACTGCAGACCATCGCCGACCTGACAGTGGAGATGATGCAGTCCGTCTGCCAGCGAGTACCGACCCTGAGAACAGCCGTCTGACGGCACGGAGCATCCGCGACCTGCTATTCCCATGAATCAAGGAGTTTCCCATGAACCGACGCGTACGCAGCATGCCCCTGTTGTCAGGAGCCGCATTTTCCATTCTGCTTTTCTCACAATCCCTGTGCGTTCGAGCCCAGTTGACGCCGCACGACTATGCCGGACTCGACTCTTCAGAATACCTCGGCGAAGTTGAAGTACTGGCAACGCTTGCAGAGCCACCAATCTTTACAGAGGGCCCTGCTGCCTCCCCGGACGGTCGGCTGTTCTTTACCAACGTCCCAGCCAGCAGGATTCACGTCTGGGACCCGGCAAGCCGCACCCTGTCCATCGCAATTTCTGAGTCAGGGGAAACGAATGGTCTTTGTTTCGACCGCAAGGGACGTCTGCTTTGCTGTGAAGGTGGAGCAGGGCGGGTCACTCGACGAGACCTGGCGAGAAATCAGATCGAGGTGCTGGCGGAAAAATGGAATGGATTTCCGCTCGCGGCTCCAAACGACATCTGCGTTGATCATGCTGACCGAATCTGGTTTTCCTCCCGTCCCGGCACAGAGGACCCGGCACAGGGAAACGTCAATGCTGTCTATTGCATTCAGCCGGACGGTACCCTCACGCAGCCACTTGCCTGGCCTGCTGTGCAGATGCCAAATGGCGTGGCGATCTCCCCGGACGGAAAAAAGCTGATCGTCATCGAAGCTCATCCCGATGCGGATCGCAATCGAGATATCCGTACATGGGACATTGCTCCCGATGGCTCGCTGAGTAATCCAAAGACTCTGATTACTTTTTACCCGGGTCGCAGTGGTGACGGCATGGCGGTTGATGCAGCAGGGAACCTGTATGTTGCGGCAGGACTGCATGCCACCCGCAAGACCAGTGAAACGCTCGACACAAGACCAGGGATTCACGTCATCTCACCGCAAGGCAGACTGCTCGCGTTTCGTGAGACCCCGGAAGACACGATTACGAACTGCTGTTTCGGTGGCCCGGATGGACGGATTCTGTACGTAACCTGCGGAACCCGGCTGCTGCAGATTCCCACGATGATTCCGGGAGCCGTTCTGCCGCACAGCAGCAGGGAATGAGAACACCGTCATTCTGCCGGGGTTTTCTGCACATCTGCAGCCAGGGCAGTCATCGTGTCCCGCACGGCTGCGCGATCACCAACGATGACAAACTGTTGAAAGCTGTAGTCGCCGCTGCGGACCCCGTCTGGATTGCGGACCCGAAAAACGCAGTTCCACTTCACAACTCCTGCTGCCGCAAATCGGAAGCGACCGTAGCCGGCGTGACGGTATCCGGAAGAGGGCTGATCAGGAGACCAGATCCCCATGGCGTGAGCTCCGTCCGCAGTGCTGAAAATCAGCGGCAATGACTGCTCACCCGGACCATCGTCGATCGCCTGCAGCACTCCGTCATCCGGATGAATTGTTTCGAAGCGCGAGAACTGCGATGGCATGTAGCCGGTGAGCGCTTCAAACTGAGCATAAGTGTGACGTTCCGTATCCGGCACACTGAACGTCACTCGATAGTCAATCACATTCGGAAACTGGCGATACCCAATCTGGATTTGTTTCCGCACACGATGCTCAGAAAGTCGGCTCCTGTTGATTGCATCACGTCCACCAGACTGCTGACCAGGGGCAAGCCAGAACGCCATCTGCACTGTGGAATCAAGCGCCGCCCCCTGTGCCTGCATCCGCAGCAGGCGACTGGTGGATGTGTCGCCGTCGCGATCATTCCGACACCCCGCCTCCGTCGGATTGAAGCATTCCGCGACGAACTGCCCACCGGCTGATGCATCAAAACTGCAGGCGGACTGCAACTGCCGCCCGTGATCGTGGCTGTCAATGAATTCGACGCCATTCCATTTCAACGAATCGATTGCTCCAGCCAGCCGCCGGGTGGTCGTGATCACGATCTCTGACCCGCCGTATGCTCCGCGAATCTGCTGATTCGCCACTGGCTCGTCGGCATTGCTGCCATTTCCGGACCAGCAAAGAAGAAGCAGGGTTCCCAGTACAGTGATTGTCTGCTGCCTCATGAAATCAACTCGTCCTCTGAACTGCTGCACCCGATCGCAGTCCTGCACCCGGTGCCTTGACTGCCGTCGGAAAAACATCGCCGGCACAGAATTCCTTTCCAGCCGCCGGACAGTATGGCAGTGTCCGCTGCCCCGATCCACCGAACGCTGAAATCTCAGCCACATGCGGCGGCAGGGAATCACTACCAGCGAGCTGCTGTTCAACTACACACCACAAAGTAAATCGGGGCATCGTCGCAGTACAACGATGCCCCGGTGGTGAAATTGATTCTGTTCAGGCTGCAGCAGCTCAGCCGACTTCAGCAGAACCTGCTTACTGGCCGTCGATCGGCAGTCCGCTGGGCACCGATGCGGGAATCCGCTGCTGCAGACGCTTACGAATATCCGGAGCCGTGAGTGCATGCAGAAACGCTTCCAGGTTGCGCACGTCATCTCGGCTGATCTGGCTTGAGGGCATCAGCTGCCAGCTGAACGTCAGCATCATTCTGGACAGCAGCAGACTGCTGTGATCGACCGATTCCCGCAACTCCGGCTGCTCCAGAGACTCCTCGGGGGAATACCTCAGGAAACTCTTCCAGGGGCTGAGATGATGGATAATCACATCTTCGAGCGTGTTGTGTGCTCCGTTATGGAACCAGGGCCCGGTAACAGCCACATTTCGCAGCGGGGGAGTGCGAAAACAGTACTCGTCTGCCATGTTACCTGAGACGAGAAAGACGCCGGGGTCATCACCTTCCGAGCGCTTGCCAGGCCCGATCTGTGGCACCAGGATATTATGCGGCTTCTGATCCGTCATCAGGGTACCTGAATGGCAGGAGCTGCATCCGGCCTTGCCATAGAAAACGTACGCACCGCGTTTCTGTCGTTCACTGAGTGCTCGCAGGTCACCGTTGAGATATTCATCCCACGGACTGTCGGTAAACGTAAACGCCTCGATTTCAAACGCGGCAAGCGCTATCGCAGCGTGCTGAAAACCAATCTCGTCGTCGAGATCTGCATCGCTGATCCCGTAGGCGGCGCTGAACAGGCTGCGATACTCCGCAATACTCAGCAGTCGCTCCGTGAGCTTAGACCAGATCGCGGGCAGGTCACTGTTGTCGATTCCCGCGATATCATTGGTGATCTGAATCGTTCCATAATCGAATTCCCGACCCGCATCGTCCAGAGTTCCCCGCATCTCATCGCGGGAGGTGACAGGGAACATGGCCTGTACGGCCAGAACGCTGGGAAGCCCACTCGGCAGCTTTTCGCCAGCCGGTGACCGAAACCCATTGTAAGCCTCTGCAACACGTCCATCCCAGAATTGTGAATGCCACTGCCTGGCACCGCGATTGAAAAGCTCCGGAGCATTTCGCGGGATGAATTCGCTGGACGCCCGCTTCTGCCTGAAAATTCCTATGGCTCCAGCATTTTCAGCGCCCGTTCCGACCGACAGAGCAAGTTTGTCTCCGGTTCCAAGCACCGGGTGATGGCAGGTCGCACAGGAAGTATCACCGTTCCCCGACAGAATTCTGTCAAAGAACAGTTTTTGTCCCAGCGTGACCAATCGGGGATCCTGCTCCGGGGCCTCACTGATGGCCTCGACACCATCCCGCTGAAGGATTCTGTAGAGTTCGCGATCGAGCGGAGACGGCCGCAGATTGCCACGGGCGCTACCCGACACAAACTGAAAATCTGTGCCGCCACGTCCAGCCAGATCATCGGTCTGACCGGAGCCGAGTGCCGGTGTGAAAGACACTTTGTCTCCCGCCCGCACCAGACTGACTACCGTTGGCAGGAGCATCAGAACCACAAACGTAAGCTGAATCGCCTTGCCAGAACGGCAGAATCGCGTCAATCGCCTGCACTCGGCAACTCTTAAGAAGGGGAAGTTCATCGTTCGACTCCAGACATGGTGCTTTCGATCGAACGTTGAGCACCAACTCTTCAGACTGAAGAGCCCGCAGTGCGGGAAATCCGCTCTGCGAAGTTGGTCTCATCGCCGATCATCCGGTGAAACAGTTGAAAGGAGAAGTTGCAGCGTTCTCTACAGGCACACCCCATCTGGTCACCAGATCAACAGTCAGACAGTCGCATTACCTGCAGCATGTCGTCAATCTGCAGAGTCCTTCGAGGGTCGCGAATACACATCCGCCTGCCCCGCAGCACTCTCATCCACCGTCTTAGCGAAGCACTGGTAATAAGGCCGGTTGCCCGGTCCTTACCGACAGTGGAAAGGAAGGTTTCCAGGTTTGGTGCTCCTGATTCAGCCAGCCATGCAGCGTTTCCGCCAGACTGGCGGCAGTTACTGTTGATGACTGAATCAGGTTAGTTTTCTCTTCGGGGTCGTTCGTAAGGTTGTAAAGCTCCCACGAATCCGACTCGAAGAAATAAGTCAGCTTGTTAAGTTCCCCACGTTGTCCATCGATCACCACTCCACAGGGAGCAGCGCGGCGATCAAGATACCCGGGGAACCAGTAGTAAATCGGTGGTCGCTGCGACATGGCCCCGACACTCGGGTTACGCAGCGCATCAGCAAAGGAATAGCCGTCCAGCGGGTGCACACTGCTGTCCGGCCTCCACGTGCCCCCCGCCGCCTCCAGCAGCGTCGGGTAGTAATCGACCGAATGAACCATGCGAGCGGTCGTCTGACCTGGCGGAATTGTTCCGGGCCATGTGGCGATCAAGGGCACACGCAGGCCACCCTCAGTGAACATTCCTTTTTCGCCACGCAGAGGTGCATTGGAGAAATGAGTTCCGCCGTTGTCTGACGTGAACATGATCAGAGTATCTCCGGCTATCGAATCGGCAGTCGAGCCGTCACCATTCGGGTCGGCAACAGCAGCGACAATCCGTCCGACGATCTCATCCAGCCCGGCCACAAAGCCAGCGTATTCCGCCAGCCCTCGGCCCCCCTCACCGTGCAGTCGTTCTTCTGCGGCCTGCAGCAGATCCGGCCGCGCCCGGACCGGCCCATGCACAGCGTAACTGTGCACCTGCAGATAAAATGGGGAATCACCGGCCGCCAGAGATCCAATTGTCTCTACAGCAGCGTCACCAACTGCGTCACAGATATGCCGCGGAGTTCCCGCGAGCTCTGCACGCATTCCTCGGCGAGTCAGGTATTCATCCGTGTACGGCGTCGCAAAGCGATCGAAGTCACCCCGGCCAACGTCGCGAAATCGCCAGACATCACCCCGCTGCTCGGAAAAACACGTCGGCTGATGCCCCTGCGAGAAGCCACCGATATTCAGATCAAACCCGGCGTTCTCCGGCAACGTCTCCTCACCTCGATGACCACCAACATGGAATTTGCCAATGTGCGCCGTGACATAGCCGTTGTGCTTCAGAGCTTCTGCCACCGTAATGGCTTCAGGGGCGACGTCCAGTGACTGCTCCGGTCCGCGAAACTGCGCAACTGCACGCGTTACCCCACCACCTCCGTAACGATTCAGTGATTGTACTACGTAGACGTTGTTGTGAATTCGTGCCGGATACTGACCACTCAGCATCGCTGCACGAGTGGGGGCACAGTTTGGTTGCTGCCACGCATTGAGGAACGTTACTCCCGATGCTGCAAGTTGCTGCAGATGAGGCGTTACAAATGCGGGGTGGTGCGTGCCACCAGTGGCACGATCGACGCCAATATGATTCCAGCCAAGATCATCAGCCATGATCACGATCAGGTTTGGACTGCCTGATTGAGCTCTGCAGTCAGCGACCGCAGCGACCAAGCCAATCACGATGGCCAGACGCAGCAACCTTGCGGAATTTCTGATGGGCTTGTTCATGGAAATGTGCACGATGAGTCTCCTTCCAGAACGGCGATGTGATCCTGCCGCTCAGAACTGCACGGGCACACACCCGAGCACTTCGGTCCGCTGGACAGTTGACGCCTCGAAGCAAATCAGGCGAACAACGTGCCGCGTTGGAGGGACGTTAGAATTCAAGTGCAATCTGAGTCAAAGAATTGTTATTGGAAAACTGATTCTGTTTTCCCTCGTTACATCAGGTAGAACGAAAAAAATTGTGCATTCAGCCAACCTTTTTCGAACACCAGAAGCCGTTGACTCAACGCAACATGACCTGGCAAAAACCCGAAGTAACTGATGACAGTTGGAGACATCGATTAGGGGTTAACCCAATCACAATTGCACCAACGTCCAATGTGCCCGCTCCAATACGGACAAATCACGCAGCGAGAACTACCCCACAGGTTAACCCTATGGGGCAACACCCGCGTGTTTGCAGCCACCACAATCACTGCAATCCACTTGACCATCAAGTTCGTCGTTTACGTTGCCAATCAACCTCTCGACGACACGAACACTGCCCTTTAGGGCGATCCCGCACTTGGCATGTCGCTGAGTGCTTGCTTACCAGCAGGAACCAGAACAGCAGACTTGACCCACTCGGGTGCACGTCGCGTTCATTAATCAGATCGGAAGTAATTCGGCACTGACGGTGTTGAAATCCCGGCCGACGCCAGCAAGGCACTGAGGCCATCAGACACTGATTATCAGTCTGTTGAAACGTCTCACACCCGTGCTGCTACGGGGGCGTTTCGAGGAGAATCAGGGCAGGTCAGGCAGTGGACGGCTTGTCCGCGCCGATCGGTTGCTTTCAGCAGCCAGTTCCTCAAACAACTGGCGAAACTCCACAAGGGGCAATGAAAAAATGCCTTTTCGCATGGAGTACCCGGATTTCGGTCCACTGCTTCCTCGGGGGGTAAACGACCCGCCATGGGGATTCCAGAGCGTAATTTCATCCCTGCGATAATCGAACGATATCACGGCATAGGCATGATTACCCGGTAGCCCCGGAGTGGCGACCGTTCGAGTGGTACAGACGGCCGCACGAGCATCAGCCAGCGTATCCCGAAGAAACTCACGTAACTGCTGATCGACCCGGTCAGAATCGCGATCCCCCGCACGAACCTGAAGCGCCCCATCCAGCAGGAACACCTGTACTCGGTTCCCTGTGATCAGCTCGAGTATTTCGGTTGCGGAACCGCCTCCGGCAATGGTATCCAGTGAACTGCCCGATACGGATCTGCGTACTTGTAATGCGGAACCAATTGCCTTTTCGAAGACGTTGACCCAGACCCCATCCCCCTCGTTGCCGGCCGTCTGCGCTCGCTCTGCATCCGTTGGCGCGTCGACCTGCATGACACGACCTCCCAAGCGTACTCCATACCGTCCGTTGGCCTGTTCAATGAACATTCGGATCACACGATCGGGGGAAGCCTGCAGCACAGCGCCCAGTGGCGCCAGCACAAAACAATTGCCAAGTTTCCCCTGTTGAACCGTTTCCAGACGAGGGCGTCGAGAAGCAAACAACCGGCTGGAACTACCGCGTATCTGCTGTAGCCCCTCGGCGAACATCACGACCAGATCAGCGTTTCGGGCAGTATTACGCTGAGCAATCAGGTACAGCAGCTGATCCTGACTGAGCGCACGCACTTCTGCTCCGGATCGCCAGTACCGCTTGATCGCTGCAACAGCGGCAGCTTCCTCATCGCGGATGTCTCGGTCTGCTACGAGCAGGTTCACTTCTTCAGGGGACAGTCGTCGATCGCGATTTCTATCCCAGCGACGAAAGCGATCCTCAACGAGCTGCTGCAGATCACGTCGGTCATCAGAAATCGATCCTGCACCTTGCGCGACCACAACCGTTGCGGCAACGCTGAGTATCAAGAGCAACGCTGGACGACACGACCCACAATCCATTCAACTTTTCCACCCGGCAGACCACAGGACAACAATGCAGCAGCCAACCTGACACTCAGGCAACGTTGAGGCAATCGCGAATCCCTGGTTTTCAGAACTCGCTGCAGCATGTGGCCCGAAGTACCCATGCAGACAGGAAAACCCTGTTCCTGATCACTCCTGAAGTTGCGATCTCTCAGTTCACTGCCGGCGTTGTCGCGGCAACACGAAGCGGACCGTCATCGTCTTCCCCCGGAATAGTCATCTGGAACACCACCGGATTATGGTCGGAGTAATAGGCACGGAACAGATTATGATCATAGGGGTCGCCAGGGTAGTCGCCAGCGCCAGTCCAGCTTCCCGCAAGCTCATCAATCAGATTGACGATCTGCATGTCAAACGCGACGTCAACCTCTGCACTGAACGTCGGTGAGTACATTACGTGGTCATAGGGCTTCGGACCATTGAGATTGGTATTCGTCGGACGACACTCTGCATTCAGCGAAACGAAACCGGTTGGAGTGACCGCACGCACCTCTTCCTCATCTTCCAGGTTCATATCTCCCAGAACGATGAAGTCACGTTCTGCCGGACTCTGCCGACGAATCCACTGGTCAATCGCCGCCAGCTCCTCAGCCCGTCGAGCCCGGTCGCTGCGTCCATCACCCGGCTGCAGGTGCACGGAGATCAGCACGAAGTCCAGGGTACGGCTGAGTGTGCGAAATGCAAACGCATAGGGTACACGCTCAAAACTCGGATGATTTGAACGGTCTTCCGCAAGAAATCCATGGGGGATATCGCTGGCCGGCTGAATGCGATCTGGACGGTAAAAACAAACCCACCATTCCGTGGACGAACCATTGCGGTGAATCACGTCGCCAGTGCCGGTGTCTTCTTCGGAAAGTATCCAGGAGAACCCCAGATCAGCCATGGCCGTAAAAAACTCCGCCGATTCAGCGTCCGGCCGAAAAGGCGTACCGTCCGGAAAGAAGCCGGGAAAAGGCGGTGAAACCAGTTCCTGGACAGCGACGATATCATAACTTTTCAGCAATGAAGCCAGCGATATATCGTCCCGCGCCGTGGAGTTGCCAAGGAACTGGATGTTGAAGGAACAGATCCGCAATGGGGCGATCTCGGCCACCGCTGCGGGAGCATCTGCAGATCCCCGATCCAGAGTCTGCCCCACAGTCTGTACGGGAATTCCATCCCCACCGGGAACAGCAACCGCATCGCGACTTGTCGTCGGCTGGGCTGTACGACCCTGCCAGTCTGTGGTTGAAATGCCCTGCCAGCCAAAGAATGAA
>JALRDR010000611.1 GCA_023262145.1 Planctomycetaceae bacterium
TGTCACACTGTTCGAGTGTCATCGAAAGCCTGATTCTTTCCGCCGGACTGAGGTGTCGTGATGGTTTCGCCAGTGAATTATCCCGGGTTGCAGGATCTGAGTCGTCGCGGTTTGTTTTCGCTCGGTGCCGCCGCAGGTGCCGCTGCTCTGGGGGCAAACGCCGGGACTGCTCACGCCGGTCCTGTCAGCAGACCGCAGACCGCTGATCTGAACGCACGAGCAGATCGGCAGTACCCCATGAAGAAGTCGATCAATCTGTGGGCCTTTCCGTTTCCGCAGCGGATGGATCTGAAACGCTGTCTGCAGCTGGCCAGGGATGCCGGGTTCGATGGCATTGAACTGAATTACGATCTGGACAGCGAGCTGTCGCCGAAATCCGGGACGAAGGAATTCACTGCAATTCGTCGTCTGGCAGAAGAGATTGGCATCGAAATCAGCGGCCTGTGTTCCTTTCTGTTCTGGCCGTACCCGCTGACCAGCAATGATCCGGGCGAGCGAGCTCGAGGGATGGAGCTGGCCGGCCTGATGACTCAGGCTGCCCATGATCTGGGGACCGAGAACCTGCTGGTGGTTCCCGGGGCCGTGCACATGCCATGGCGAGAGGATCATGACCCGACTCCGAATGACGTGTGCGACAGACGCGCGCGGGAAGCTGTCGGCAAACTGCTGCCCACTGCCGAACGTCTGGGTGTGCACATGAATATCGAAAACATCTTCTTCAACGGATACCTGCTGTCGCCGTTTGAGATGGTGGATTTCGTGGACAGTTTTGACAGCGATCACGTGCATGTGCATTTCGATACCGGCAACATCATGGAGTACCAGTTTGCCGAGCACTGGATTCCGATCCTCGGCAAGCGGATTCGCAACGTGCATCTGAAGGAGTATTCACGGAAGGGAACGGATCACAGTCTGGAAGCATTCCGACCGCTGCTGGACGGGTCCACAAACTGGCCGGCGGTGATCGATGCCTTTGATCAGGTGGGCTATCGCGGCTTTCTGACGTTTGAATACTTCCATCCCTATCTGCATTATCCGGAAGCACTCATCCACCAGACCTCCGATTCGCTCAATCGCATTCTGGGGCGCGCTGTCTGAGATGTGGTGTGAAGTTTCAGGCGATACGTTCAGCGGCCAGTTTGTTCGCTGCAGGCTGGAACTTTGCCTGCAGTTCCTGTTCAGAAGTGCTCAGCCGAGTTGCTGACACCAGGCAAAGGCAATTGTGAGTGCAGGTCTTAACGGTACTGCCCGTGCCGGACGATGCTCGGTAAAAGCAAATTCCACAGCAGAGGGTTGCTGTTTCCTGGTTGTCGGGGCATGAACTTGCCTGCGCGGGTGCCATCGTCAAACGCACGAAGAGAGCCGCACACAGCTGGGCCGGCAGACGGCTGCAATCCTGATCATGAAATTTTGCGTGTGACCAGGGCACGCCTGCGGGAAACAATCCCGGCCGTCGGCAGGCGGGGGTGGGATGCGTCGGCCGGCGGGGGATCCGATGGCCGGGGGCGGGATGCCAGGCCGGCTCAGCTGAGCAGTGACTGCATCACGTTGCCGTGCACGTCGGTCAGTCGGAAATGACGGCCCTGGAATTTGAAGGTCAGGCGGGTGTGATCGATCCCCAGCAGATGCAGCAGCGTGGCGTTCAGATCATGCACATGCACCGGGTCGCGGACAATGTTGTAGCTGAAGTCATCCGTTTCGCCGTACGTTGTCCCGGCATTGATCCCTGCTCCTGCCAGCCAGATGCTGAAACAACGCGGATGATGGTCGCGGCCGTAATCCGTCGCGGTCAGATTGCCCTGACAGTACACCGTGCGGCCAAATTCACCGCCCCAGATCACCAGTGTGTCGTCCAGCAGTCCCCGCTGCCGCAGGTCACGTACCAGCGCCGCAGTCGGCTGATCCGTATTCTGACACTGCACCGCAATATTCTTCGGCAATTCGAGGTGCTGGTCCCAGCCGCGATGGAACAGCTGCACAAAACGCACGCCACGTTCACACAGTCGCCGTGCCAGCAGACAGTTCCAGGCGAAGGTTCCCGGCCGGCGCGCTTCCTCCCCGTACAGATCAAACGTGCTGGCCGGTTCAGCCGACAGATCCGTCAGTTCCGGCACCGAGGTCTGCATGCGATAGGCCATTTCGTACTGCGAAATGCGTGTGGTGATTTCCGGATCACCCGTCTGCTGCAGCTGCAGCTCATTCAGTGACTGCAGATCATCCAGCAGACCGCGGCGCAGCTGACGGCTGATCCCCGGCGGATCCGACAGGTACAGCACCGGGTCCCCCTGGGAACGAAACTTGACGCCCGAATACCGCGTGGGCAGAAAGCCGCTGCCCCAGAGCCGGTCATAAAGCGGCTGACCGCCACTTCCCGAAACCATTGCCACAAAGGTGGGCAGGTCCTGATTGTCACTGCCCAGCCCATACGATAACCACGATCCCAGACTGGGACGCCCGGCCAGCTGAGCACCGGTCTGCATCAGGGTGATTGCCGGATCATGATTGATCGCTTCCGTATGCAGTGATCGGACCACGCATAATTCATCAGCAATGCTGGCCGTATGCGGCAGCAATTCACTCAGCCACGTCCCGCTTTCGCCGTGCTGAGCAAATTTGAACATGGACGGGGCGACCGGGAAACTGGCCTGGGCACTGGTCATGCCCGTCAGACGCTGACCCTGGCGAATTGAATCGGGAAGTTCACTCCCACGGAGGCCGGCCAGCTGCGGTTTGTAGTCGAACAGATCCAGCTGCGAGGGAGCTCCGGACTGAAACAGCGAAATGACTCGCTTCGCTTTCCCCGCCGGACCTGGGCTGGGTGCCACTCCCGCCGGATCGTCCGGCAGCGGGAACGTACCGGCCGCTGGCTGAGCGATTCCCTGATTTGTCAGCAGCGAGCTGAATGCTGCCAGTCCAATGCCGCCACGGCTGAGGAATGAACGGCGCGTGTTGCGAAGTTCTGCTTCAAGTGATGTCATGGGGGAAGGCTCACAAGGTCAACGAAGGACAAGCAAGAACAACTATTGCTGGGTGATCACTTCATCAAGATTCAGCAGCAGACTGGCCACGGTGGTCAGTGCGGCCAGCTGTGCATCATCACGGGATTCGCGGCGCGGGAATTCGCCCTGTTGCAGCAGGGCAGCTGTCGCCTCCGGATCTGTGCGGAACGATTCCAGGCTGCGATGGTACCGCTGTTCCAGAATCTGTCGTTCCTGATCCTGGGGCTGGCGGGCAGTCGCCGTGCGAAACATCCGCACGATACGTTCGGAAAGGGAATTCGCCGGTCGCTCAAGTTCGTGCTGAGCCAGCACGCGGGCGGCTTCGACGAAGGTAACATCGTTCATCAGGGCCAGTGCCTGCAGCGGCGTGTTGGTGCGACTGCGACTGACGGTGCACGCTTCGCGGGATGTGGCGTCCAGCGTCATCATCGTCGGCGGGGCGACTGTGCGTTTCCAGTAGGTATACAGACTGCGTCGATACAGATCGTCCCCGTGGGACTGCTGGTAATTGGTGTCGGTGGCGATTTCCTTCCAGAGCCCATCCGGCTGGTACGGCATGACGGACGGCCCGCCGATTTTGTGAGTCAGCAGACCGCTCAGCAACAGTGCCTGATCGCGAATGACTTCGGCCGACAGACGACGTCGAGGGCCTCGAGCCAGCAGCCGATTGTCAGGATCACGCTGCAGCAGATCAGCGGAAACGCGGGAATCCTGGCGGTAGGTGGCACTGGTCACGATCAGCTTCTGCAGGGCCTTGATGTTCCAGCCGGAGGACATGAATTCTGCGGCCAGCCAGTC
>JALRDR010000660.1 GCA_023262145.1 Planctomycetaceae bacterium
GCAATCCGTCAGCCTGCAATCCGTCAGCCTGCAATCCGTCAGCCTGCAATCCGTCAGCCTGCAATCCGTCAGCCTGCAATCCGTCAGCCTGCAATCCGTCAGCCGCGAGACGCCTCGGTATCTGTCGACAGCCGCTCCCCCCCTGTTGCCTGAACACTGCTCTCTAACCGGACTCGCCGATCGATCGACTCGCCGATCCCTAAACCCGCGGCCTCCTGCCCGACACAGGATGACCTGGCCCCGACATCGCTATTCGCTCCGAGAGCCATGCGCCCAGCGCCTGCTGCAACGGTGTACTTGTGAGCAGCCGAGTATAACTGATCCCCAGCCGACCGCACTCCTCAGACAGACGACGGGCGAATTCCTGGTACTGCCGCAGGTATTCACTCCGCAACCGCAGTGGATCCGTGCGCTGACGCAGCCCATGCTGCTCCAGACTCACAAATCGCGTCGGCCGATCAAATGGAAATGTCTCCTCCTCATCCGCCGCAATCCGAAACAACACCACCTCATGTCGTGCATGACGATAACGCTGCAAGACCTCACAAAGTCGCTCAACATCGTCAAAACAGTCACTGATCAGAATTACCAGCCCGCGACGACGGAGCGTCGGGAGCAACGGCTGCAGCACATCAGCAAGTGATGTCTCGCCTCCCGGAACTGTTCTCTGCAGTAATCCTGTGAACTCGCCAAAGGACTGCCGATTACTCGTCGGACGCACCTCCGCCCGAATCTCTGTGTCCACCAGTGTCAACCCCACGGAATCACGCTGCACCAGCAACAGCCACGTCAATGCCGCTGCAAAGACACTCGCATAACGAAACTTGCTGACGCCCTGTCCCGCATAGCCCATACTTCCGCTGGCATCCACAATCAGCCGCGCGTTCAGACTCGTCTCGTCCTCAAATTCCTTCACGTAATAGCGGCCCGTCTTCCCGAACGCTCGCCAGTCAATGTGTCGCAACTCATCGCCACGGTGATACTCACGATGCTCCACGAACTCCACGCTGGAGCCCTTGAAGGGACTGCGATGATGCCCCATCATCACACCCTCAACCAACTGCTGAGCAATCAGCTCGAGACTGCCGCTCTGCATCAACTGCAGCACATCGACCGGAAGCCCCTGCGGTGCTGCTTCGCCCCTGCCAGCACCAACACTCGCGCTGCCACCACTCGCGATACCAACACTCGCGCTGCCAACACTCGCGATGCCGTCGCCGGAACCCTTCATACCGCCTTCTTCTGCACGCGGTTCGCCTGCACCACTGGCCATAGCTGAGCTTCATTTCGGAAAGGTGCCGCAGATGCTGATCCGGTGTCAACTCCCACTTCCTGCCGCCGCACCCGACAGCAACTGAGCCACCGATTACGCTTCGCAACACAGTTGGCGCGTAGTATCGCAGAATGAGAGAATTTCGCACGCCTGCGCCGTGAAGTCATCCGGCAAATCAGCAGCTCGCAACCTCAGGCTGCTCGACGTTCTGCCCCGAACGGACTGCCGCTCTGCCACGACCATCCCTGCATTCCATTGCGGACACGCTCTGCGATCGCCATCGCCCGCACCGCATCAGCGCCGCTGACTCGCGGCTGCCTACCCCCAACCGCGGCCACGAAGTCATACAACTCAGCCGTCAGCGCATCTGCGTCTGAGGCCTGAATTTCTTCGTGCTTCAGCCACTTGGCGAATACTTCATCCTTCAGCGTGAGCGGATTCACCGTTGCCGCCACAACATCGTGAACCATCTCCGGGCGAGCGGCAACTGCATCACATGGCTGCCAGACTGTCAGCTTTCGAGTCTGCAGATCAGCAGACAGAAATCCGCGATCATGCCAGACCTGAATCGATCGTTCAGCTTGAGGACACATCCGACCGGCTGTCAGATCAGCAATGACACCATTGGCAAAACGCAGTCTGGCAACCGCAAAATCCTCGTGCGGGCCAATGGTCACTGCCCCAAAGGAATCGACAGTCTCAACCGCAGCGCCAGCCAGCGTCTGCGCAAGTTCAATGTCATGAATCATCAGGTCATGGATGACCCCGATGTCGGTGGAGCGAAACGTGTAAGGACTCACCCGCTGACAGCGGATATACAACGGTCGCCCAACCCTGTCCTGCAGCGCTTCAAACGCCGGGTTGAAACGCTCCACATGCCCCACCTGGAGCACAGCCCCGCCAGCCTCAGCCTGCTCCTGCAGCCGACGCGCAGTGCTCAGTTCTGCCGCCAGTGGCTTCTCTACCAGCACACCCAGTCCCGCCTGCAGAAAACAGGCTGCCGCTTCCTCGTGGAATACCGTCGGCACAGCAATCACGACACCGTCCACCAGCCCGAGGACGTCTTCTGCCCTTGCGAACCATCGTGTCTGGTGCTTCTGAGCAATCTCCAGCCCGCGTTCCTCGCGGGAATCGACAACCCCGACCAGTTCGACATCTCCCATACCTGAAAGAATCCGAGCATGGTGCTGCCCCAGAGCGCCAACCCCGACAACCGCGATCCGACTTCGACTCATGCCGCTCTGCGTCCCTTCTGCTCTTCTCTCGGCTGCTGCGAAACATTTCGGAATGCCTCGCGAGCGCGTCCCATCTTCCCGTTCCGCTGCAGATCCACGGATTCCAGCAATTCTGCCAGCTCCGCGGGTACATCCTCACCCATCATGTCCTCGAAATGCTGCCTCACGTCTTCCAGCGAACGGTTCTTTCGATAAAGCATTCGGAAGGCTTCCTTCACGGCTGTGATTGCCTGCTCCGAAATACCCGCTCGCCGCATCCCGACGATATTAATGGTCTTCATCTTCGGATTATCACTGCCGGCAGCCAGCATGAATGGCGGCACGTCCCGAGGCACTCGGCAGCCCCCGCTGACAAAGCTCAGACGCCCGAGGGTGGAAAAGTGATGTACGACCGAATTGCCACTGACAATCGCGTTGTCATGCACGTGCACGTGGCCACCCAGCAAAACACCATTCACCAGAATTACATTATTGAAAATGCGACAGTTGTGCGCCACATGACTGTTCGCCATGAACAGGTTGCTGTTGCCGATGCGCGTCACCCCGTCTTCCTTCTCGGCCCCGCGGTTGACAGTCACACCCTCTCGGAACGTATTCCGATCTCCGATCTCCACGGCCGTGTTCGACATATTCCAGCTCACATCCTGCGGATCCCCACCGATCACACAGTTGGGCCAGAATGTATTGAATTTCCCAACCGCTGTGCGGCCCACCAGGACGACGTGGCTGATCAGCTCCGTGCCGTCTCCGATCTCTACGTCCGGTCCGACGACGCAAAACGGCCCGATCCGCACTCCACGCCCCAGTCGAGCACCTGGATCTACCTGCGACAGTGGTGAGATTACATTGTCCATTTTGATCTTCCTGATCAAATCCCCGGCTTCAGCCTGCATCATGCAGCCCGCAGCAGTTCCCCAGCACAAATCTCTACACCTGAATCACCTGACACACTCGCCCGTAAAACATTCGCCAGCAACTGATTCAGTCGATGCCCGCTGCGACAGGCAACAACACGCCCTTCAAGCCGCTGACCACTCAGGAACAAATCGCCCACACAATCCAGAATCTTGTGCCGCACCGGCTCATCCGACCAACGCAGACTGTTATCAATCAAACTGCCATCAGCAGCAAAGACAAGCAGATCTGCACCGGTCAGATGACGACCAAACCCGGCACGCTGCAAAGCCTCAACTTCCTGCTCGAGCACAAATGTTCGCGCAGGCGCGATCTCCTTCAGAAACACATCCGGAGTAATCTCGACCACCAGCGACTGCGGCTGCACGACAGAATCAACCCCATAGTCCAGCTGATAACTGATCTCCAGTCCGCTGCCCGGTATCGATTCAATCCACTGACCTCCAGTCGGGTCTCCAACCCGCTGCAGCGGCAACCGCAACGATTCGGCAGCAGGCACATCCAGGGACTGAATGCCCGCCCGCAAAATCGCTTCACAGAATGGCAGACAGGAACCGTCAACTGCAGGCACCTCTGACGCATCCAGCTCCACGATGCAGTTATCTATCCGCAGCCCTGCAAGCGCAGCCAGAAGATGTTCCGTTGTCTCCACCACCGCAGCACCATTCCTCAGAATGGTCCGCCTGGCTCCGGAAACAGCATAATCAACCAGAGCCGGAACTTCAGGAGCCCCCGCAAGGTCGATGCGACGAAAAACAACACCCGCACCCGCTGCTGCCGGCAGCAAACGCACACTGACGTCACACCCATGAAACAAACCGCGACCGACAATCTCAACATCGCAGGCAAGCGTCTGCTGCCAACGATATTCGCCTGATCCCGCCATGCTCGGCACCACACCCTGAGTGAAAAGAAAAGGCAGCAACCCTTAAAGCCGCCGCCAGCACTCCACAGGGAGCAGCCCAGGAACTGCTCCCCACCGACCGGCCGCCACCACTCAGTTGCGAGCAGGTGCTGCGGAACTGGCCGCACGAGCAGGAGTAGCAGTGCGACGACTTGCATACTCACGATTCAACGCACTCAGAACGATCTTGGTAATGTCATTTTCTGGACGATGATAGACAACCTGCTTGTTCATCCGCTGAACAGCCTCAGCAGGAGCAGTCTCGTCTTCAATCCCCTTGCTGTCGAAACGAATCACCACGGTGTAGCCCACATGCTCGGCATACCGCTGAACCATTCCGCTGGCGTCCGCGTAGATCACCTTGAACATATCTGATTCGCGACGCGCCAGACGACGCTGGGTGGCGGCACGAAACGACTCAAACTCACCCTTGGCATCAAGCAGACCGCGCTCAGCCTGCTCATACTCCGGACTGCCGGGCTGCAGACCACTCTCCTGCAAATCCTTCTGTTTCTGCTGCATCCGCTCAACCATTACCTTGGCCTCAGCGTCGCTCTTCTCGATCTCTGCAGACAACTCGTCGCGGAGCACCTTGAACTTGTCATATCCCTCGAACACCAGGGCCATATCAATCAGGCCAACCCGGCTGGGGCTGCGATCCGCCGCAGGTGCCGCGGGTGCCGCCTCCTGAGCTGTCAGGGGGGACTGGTAAGCAAGGGCCAGCGTGGCCAGCATGACAAACGTGTTACGTTTCACGATTGGGGCACTCCTTCGCCATTTTTTTCCGGACTCCGCCGGAGAGACTAACTTTCAATCAAGACCGCTTCCTGGTGGTCGGCGAGGAGTTTCGCACACTCCACAATCGCGGTCAAGGTGAACCAGGCAAAGGGGAGTGGGCCGCTGAACAGTGAGGAAGGGGCAGCACCAGATACTGCGGCAGAACCTGCCGTTGCCTTTCCAGGCTGGATGGCCGAGCAACCGCAGTGCTCTGCGTTCAGCCTGCTCCGTCCCTGCCTTGCGCAGGCAGGCTCTCCGCAGGCAGCTCCTCCGCAGACAGGCTCTCCGCGGGCAGGTTTTTTGCAGGTGGCTCCGCTCAGTCGCTGTTCCCTGCCGCCGCGGGTGGAGTTGCAGGGCAGGGCAGGGCAGGGCAGGGCAGGGCAGGCCGCCCCCGTGTTCGGCTCAGCGTGGAACTCCCGGCA
>JALRDR010000664.1 GCA_023262145.1 Planctomycetaceae bacterium
GTCCGCATCCGATGCTGACGTTATTTGACGCTCCCAGTCGTGAGTCCAGTTGTATTCGCCGATCGCGCACCAACACAGCTTTGCAGTCACTGGGGCTGCTGAATGAGACTCAACGCGTTGAAATGGGTCGGGAACTGGCTGTGCGACTGTTGAAGTCATTGCCATCCGACGATGCGAGAATCAATCTGCTCTTTGAGCTGCTGGCTTGTCGAGAGGCGTCTGCTTCGGAACGTGAGGCCTGTCAGGCACTGGTGGACGAAATGCGTCGGCGCTTCAGACAGTCCCCCGAGGATGCTCAGGCGCTGCTGTCGGCTGGCGAATCAAAGGCAACAGTGGATCTGCCGCAGGCGGAAATGGCTGCGTGGACGCAGTTGACTGTCACCGTGCTGGCCAGTGACGCGGCGTTACTGTTGTATTAGGCGTCAGCGTCTGCTGTTGTGTTCAGGATCACCCGTACTGGAATTCTGTCGGAAGACAGTTTCCCGGAGTCAACAATGAGTTCGCCCGCCTCCCTGCGAGAATTTCAACTGAATCAGACACGTCGCCAGTTGTTCGGACGCTCGGTGCTTGGTGTCGGGACTGCGGCGCTTGCCGGACTCCTGCAGCAGGACCTCTCGGCTGCAGAGAAAACGAGTGTGGAGGGTGTGCACCACATTCCCAAAGCAAAACGAGTGATTTATCTGTTCATGAGCGGTGGTCCGAGTCATCACGATCTGTGGGACTACAAGCCGAAAATGAAGGAGATGTTCGGTGAGCCGCTGCCGGATGAAATTCGTGATGGTCAGCGAATCACCGGAATGACTGCCGGGCAGAAGACGTTGCCGATCTGTCCCAGTAAATACCGTTTTACGAAGCGGCAGAACAACGATCAGGGAGTGTGGGTAAGTGAATTGCTGCCGCACACGGCCAAAGTCGCTCATGAGCTCTGTGTGGTGTACAGCACTTACACGGAAGCGATCAATCATGATCCGGCGATTACCTACATCCAGACGGGCAGCCAGATCCCCGGTCGCCCCAGTCTGGGTGCGTGGCTGAGTTATGGGCTGGGCAGCACGAATGAGAACCTGCCCAGCTATGTGGTCATGCACGCGCGCAGCAACCATGCGGAGCAAAGCCTGTTCAGTCGCTTGTGGGGAACAGGGTTCCTGCCTGCGGATCATCAGGGTGTACTGCTGCGAAGCAGCGGTGATCCGGTGTTATATCTGAATAATCCGCTGGGCGTATCGCGGAACGA
>JALRDR010000954.1 GCA_023262145.1 Planctomycetaceae bacterium
GACGTAACGAAATCACGCAACGCTTCGCGCCAGTCCACCTTCGGTGTCAGAGCATCGGTGATCTCACGTGGCACATTGCCTTTCATCTTCGATGCGAGGATCGCACCCTGTCGCAACGCTTGATCAACATCATTCGCCAAAGTCTCACGCTCGGATTGCGTCATCTCATTCGCACCCTCCCAGTCGTGATCATCAAAGCCTTCGTTACCAGACCCATCACCACTACCCGACTCGTTGCCGCTCTCGGTAGCATCTTTGGGAGTTGCGTTGTTCGGTGGTATGGATGAACGTCTCTATGCAGCGTTTCGCACAGACAGTGGAGCCAGGATGGCTGCGGCAGAGGATACGCTCCGAACATGGTGGCAGGATCACGATGGGATGGATGGCCGCATTGTCGGAGTTTCCCGCGATGATTCAGCAGAGGCGATCGGAGACAGCGGGATCCGCGTTCAGCTTGAAGTGCCGCTCATTCTGGAGGGATTTCGCCCGCGCAGGATCGTGCGTATACGTTCACACGCGTGGCCGAATGTGAAGCCCCCGGTCGAAGAACGGATTCGCAGCTTTGAGGATCGCTGGCCCGATCCCGGGGATTTTCAGCGCTGACCCTGGAGATTTTCAATTCAGGGCCTGACTCACCGGCAGCCAATCTGATCTCGAAGCGGCAATTCGTGGCAACGCCCGGAATCAATTGCCTGCCCGTTGATATGGACAGGCTTACGCGCTTCCCGCCAGCGAAAATCTCTGAGCTTCGCTGCCCAACAGCGATACTCCGACAGGGGCTGCGGTGTTCAGTTGCCATGAACAATAATCTGTATTGTCAATCAGTCACACCTGACAGATCGAAAGACCGCGGTATGGAAAGTTCCGTCCAATTCCCGGCATTCGCACGAACACAGCGGATGCGATTGCTTTTCCCCCTCAGCGCCCTGTGCCTTTTACAGGTACTGCATGCTGATGACTGGCCCCAATGGCAGGGCCCGGCACGCGATGGAATCTCCCGCGAGACCGGCCTGCTGCAGCAATGGCCTGAGGCTGGCCCTGGTCTGGCCTGGCGGGTGGACGGACTCGGTGGCGGCGACAGCGCACCTGCTGTTTCTGACGGTCATCTTTATGGAATGAGTTTTCGTGACGGGCAGGAGATCGTCTGGGCGCTTCGCGAATCGGACGGTCAGGAAGTCTGGACGGCAAAACTGGGCCCGTCCTTTGAGCAGCAGGCTCGACAGTCCAGCGAGGGCCCGGGGGGCACACCCACCGTCGCTGGCGATTCCCTCTTTGTGGTTGGCATGGGCGGCAGAGTCTGTCGCATCGACCGCACAAATGGAAAAGTGATCTGGCAACGTAGTCTGGTAGACGACTTTGGAGGCAGTTTACCCCGCTGGAGTTTTCGCGAGTCTCCCCTCGTAGACGGATCTCAGGTCATCTGCACGCCAGGCAGCAGCGATGCGACACTGGTTGCGCTCAACCGTGACGATGGCTCAACAATCTGGCAGACATCCGTCCCGGAAGAAGCACCGGTCACAGGGAGCCAGACGCCGGAACCACGTCCCGAGCCGCCACCTGCCGGACCTGGTCGTTTTGGTGGACGAGGTCGCTTTGGAGGCAGAAGTCGTGGAGGTGCTGCCTACTCCTCTGTGATTGCAATCGAGTTTGAGGACAGCAGACAATACGTGCAGATGACTGCAAAAACATTGCTCGGTGTCTCCGCAAAGACCGGTGATGTGCTCTGGAAATATGATGCACCCGCCAACGGAATGGGAATCAACTGCTCCACGGCGATTGCACGCGATGGATTGATCTTTGCCTCCTCCGCCTATGGCAACGGTGGCGGGGCAGTCCGCCTCAGTCGCGCCAGCGACGGCAGCATCCGTGCAGATGAAGTCTACTTCAGTCGCAACATGCAGAATCACCATGGCGGAATGATCGTGATCGACGGTGCTCTGTACGGAGCGAATGGTGGCAATGAAGGTGGGTTCCTGACCTGCATCGACTTCCAGACGGGGGACGTTCTGTGGAGAGATCGCGACGCGCCCAAAGGTGCGCTGATCATGGCAGATTCACGGCTGTACCTGCGGTCAGAATCCGGAACCATGATGCTGATTGAGCCGTCTCGTGAAGGTCTGCAGCTGAAAGGACAGTTTGAGCAGCCGGACCGAACCAGTTCCCCCGCATGGGCTCACCCGGTGGTCGCTAATGGGCGTCTTTACATTCGCGATCAGGGTCTGCTGCTGTGTTACGACGTTGCAGATAAATAGGCAGAGATCCAGATTCTGCAGCACTGCATCGGCGAACAGGACCTCGTCCTGTTCGCTTTTGTTTTAGCCACTGCTGACGAAATGAACGAGGGGATTATCCCCCGCCAGAACGCGATCGGAGAAGACTCGCTCAGTCGCGGGGAACATCGCCGTATCCGCGCATGCCAGATCGCGATCGTGTTACGGTGATATCGAACTCCACGCACAGTCGCGCCGAACCCTGATTGGTGGTACGACGCTGGCTCCAGTTTCGTTGGCATTGTGGCGCTGCCTCTGCTTGTGCTTGCAGTCAGCATGGCCTTACCCATGCCCCGTGCAGAACTTTTTCCTTCCGCGAACACCACAGCCTCGCCCCTGTATTCCCAGCGACGCGAAGTTGTGGGATGATTCAGGCAGCATCCGGCGACCACACGCACGATCAGGAATGAAAGTCTCAGCATGACCGGGTATTACCGCACCGAATTGACTTTGGCACTCCTGCTGATTTTGCAGGGATCAGTCCGCAGCGATGAGTTGAAGCCGCCTGCGACTGCTGCAACAGTTCATACGGAGCTGCGTTCAGCGCTGCAGTCCGCACCGCTCACAATGCTCTTTAACGGAAGCACGCCACGTGACTTTGCTGCCTGGCAGCACTCCTTCCGCCAGCAGTTGAATGAGCTTCTGGGAGATTCCGCTCCACCACCTGTCTGGAGTACCCGGGAAGTCTCTCGGAAGGTCTTCAGCGATCATACTCGTCTGGAACTTATCCTGCACGCAGACAATCTGTTCAGCCTGCCTGTCTATGTCCTGCTGCCAATGAACGACGACAGTGCCGGACGATTTCCCGCGGTCCTTGCAGTGCATGGGCACGGGGAATTCGGTGCTGACGCAGTCGTTGGACGTGAAGATCGCACAGGAATCGAGAAGGCGATCGCGGCTGCGAATTACGACTACGGGCTGCAGTTTGTTCGCCGCGGGTACGTCGTTGTCGCGCCGCACCTGATTCCCTTTGGTCCTCGTGTCGATCGGTCCGGCTATGGTGGGAATGATCCCTGTGCCGTGACGTTTGTTCGCATGCAGGCACTGGGTCTGCTTCCCATCACATCCAATCTGCGCGACCTGCGGTGGTGCCTGAGTCTGCTGGAGCAGCGTCCCGAGGTCGATCCCACACGGATGGGCTGCGCTGGCTTGTCCTACGGAGGAAGAATGACAATGCTCGTCGCCGCAGTTGATTCACGAGTCCGCATTGCTGCCGTAAGCGGCGCATTGAATCTGATGCAGGAACGATTCTCCGGCCGTCACAGTTGTGGATCACAGATGATTCCAGGATTGTTGAACTATGGCGACTACTCCGAGATTGGCAGTCTGATTGCACCCCGTCCGTGCATCTGGGAAACCGGTTCAGAAGACTCGCTGATCGTTGCGGGCTGGGATGAACGATTCCGAGATCGTCTGCAGCAGGCTTACCGAGCAGCGGGGGCAGAAGATCAATTGCTGTACGACCGCTTTGCAGGTGGCCATCGCTGGAATGGCGAGGTTGCCTTTACCGCCTTTGATCGTGTGCTGCGTCCATAGTGAAGAAAAATGCGTTGTGGGCCATTTGGAAGATCACGGGCCTGTGAACTACTTTGCATTCAGCTGAATCACTCCACGCCACTGCTCGGGAGGTATCAGATGGTGCATCTGCATAAAGTGTCTCAGGTAGACTCCCGGACCATCGTTGGGGATCGTTGTCAGCATTCGGTCGGCCAGTGCCCATTTTCCCTCCATGAACAGAGCAAGAGCCGCGCTATAGGTGTTGAGTTCAATCTGTTTCTGGTGGCTCATCTCCTCTTCCGGGATCACTTCCCAGATGTTCATTACAGATGTCATACCAGCAGGCTGGACCATCCCGAGCCGACGCAGTGTGGCATTTTCCTCAGAGAACATCTGTTGCATCATGCCAGCCGTCGCATCGTCCACAATGATCTTCACGCCGAAGAATCGAGTGAGGCCTTCCAGCCGCGAACACTGATTGACGACGGGACCAAAGACCCCGATTTTTGACACCTGTTCCGTTCCGATATGGCCGGCAACAGCGGTGCCAGTGGCAATGCCAATTCCGGCGGAAACATCCTGCAGGAGCGGATTCCTGCGAATCGCGTTCCTGATCTCGGAGACAATCTGCAATGCCGCCCTTACAGCAGGTAATGCACCTTCGCTGAGTCTG
>JALRDR010000679.1 GCA_023262145.1 Planctomycetaceae bacterium
GGGGATGGGATCTCCCGGCCGCAGAAACTGCGGAGCAGAAAGCGTGGCGGCGAAGGTTTTCATCGGGCTGTCGACATCGTTGTTTTGTTCGCCGTAGGTGTCGTTTGCAAAGAAGCCGTTGGAGAGCATGATGTGGGTAAGCCACTTGATGGACTTGAAGCCGTAGTGTTCGGGCACCACCACGCGTACCGGACCACCGCGTTCGCTGGAAAGGAATTCGCCGTTGAGTTTGTAGCAGAGGATGACTGGCGGGAGCCCGGCGGGATCTTCCAGGATTCGGCCGGCCGGCAGCGAACTGCGGAATTCCTGCTCCGGATCGTTGTTGTGAAAACCGTAGTAGAAGACGCGGCGGAGATTTTCTTGGGGTTGCGTCATCCAGAGGATGTCGCGGAGTGGCACACCTTCCCAGAGCCCCATGCCAAGTGGACAGCCCAGATTCAGACAGGTCATGACTTTGGCAAAGCGGACGGCGGATTTCTCGCCGATCTGCAGCAGGGTTTTGAAGTCGAGGGCAGTGTCATCTTCAGTTCGGAATGTCCTGCCCAGGCTGGCCGGAGCGGCGGGGTCAGCGATGACGTTAAGCTTCCAGGTATCACGAGTAATTCCAGCGGCTGCTTTGTCGTCCTCGGAAAGTGTATGTGGGATTGGTTTTCCACGGGAGACATCACGGAAGTTTTCCGGGGATGTGAAATAGGGAGTGGGTTGAGCACCCGCTTTCTCCGGCGGCCGTTGCGGCTGGGTCGTGTTCGGCGTCACCGCGAATAACGCTGAGTCAGCCGCCGTCAGGGCTGCAGCAGTCAGGCCCAGGTTCAGAAAATAGCGTCGCGTCACATCGGCATGTTCGTGCAGAAAATGGTGTTCGTGTTGCATTGATGGTGGGGCCTTCCAAAGCGGATGCGTATGTCGCGGTCATGCCTCGAGCAACGGAATGATTGCAGGCCAGATGCCTGAGGGTATTGTGAACGTCCATCGGCCCTGCTGCAAATCCACCTCGAGTGATCCCCCGGAACTGCTCCCTGTCCTGCCAGAGCCTGCTGGTCCCGGCAGGGCGAAGAGACTTGAAACGACAGGCGTGGAAGAAGACGTCGTCCACGGGAGCAGATCACCAGAGTAAGCGTCTGGTGAAGTCGAAGGGAACGAAGGAACGCTGGAAGAAAGCACGCATCAGGTGGCGTCGTCTGCAGTGCCGTTGACCACAATGTGCGGAGTTCCGGGGATCACTGTGTGGGAACGATCGCCGATGGAAAATCGATCGCCGATGGAGAATCGGACACTTCGCGAATGGAAGAATTCTGCGGATCTGATCGCTGTTGACGGACCAGACTACTGTCACTCGGACTCATCCAGTTGGTTGCTGCCGCCGCAGGACAGGTTAAGCAGGAGCGTGGGACGCGATTTCTGGATAGCAGAGCCCGTGTGGAACAGTTCACTGGAGATGTCCCGTTGTTTGACCACGCTCGTCCCAAACCTGCCGAACGGTGATAAGACAGTGCACAACCGCCGCATGGACCTCCTCATGAGCAACAATCTTCTACCCTCAGCATTTGCAGACACTTCTTCAGAGCTCTGTTTTGGCAGTATTACGAATTCAGGACATGCAACATGTACTCTGTCGGTGGTTGAATGGGTGTCAGCCCCGACCTCGAGAGACTCGCGCTGCGTCCCGCAACTTGCTGAGCGTTACAGGGTGTTGACGACGTGAACAAGTATGGCAATTCAGGCTGATTCCCAGATTCTGTCTGTTTGACCGCTGGTACAGCCACAGGGTCGCTCTAAGATTTCGGGCCGGCATCGTTCACAGTTCGAACGCATGCCCTCGTGGGGGGGCGAGAATGACGTATTGACAAAGCCTATGAGAACAGTCGATGGCCCCTGCGAAAAAACGTGCTCCCTGAGAGACTCTGTTCGCATCGCCCTGTGTTCATGAATGACCTCGAACTGTTTTCCGGGTTACAAAGCTGAAACATGCAAACGCTCGTTTTGCTGTACATCACGACAGCTTTGATGACGGCTGTGGCTGTGTTTTGCAGTTGGCTGTGCATCGTCTGGTCAGTGCCTTCATGGCGACGCAGGCTTAGTGGCAACAAGACCAGTTTCAGTACCTGTTTCCGTAATTGTGGAGAACTGACGGGCTGGACTTCTCGCATCGGCAGCGGGCTGATTTCTGTTGGCATCGCGGTGTGTGCCTCGGTGGCCTGGTACGGGGTCTGGAGCGTTCTGGTCGCCGTGATTGACGCCTCCTGATCGAGAGGCAAACGTCCGTCAGCAGAACGGCTCATCTCCGAATTACACCGCTTGATCTGTGCCCTGCATGGAAACGGTCCACCGCAGAGAACAGGTCTGAGCATCTGCAGGTAATTCGCCGGCATACGCTCAAAGTTGGCAGGCAGCGATCAGTGAATGCTGTTATTGTTTCTGAGCAATCCAATTTGG
>JALRDR010000781.1 GCA_023262145.1 Planctomycetaceae bacterium
ATTCACATTCGACATGGGGTTGCTTTCTGCGGAGTAGGGTGGGCAGTGGGCAGTGGGCAGTGGGCAGCAATTGGTGGAATGATGAGTCGTAATCAACCGCGTTGAATGATCAACGGCGTTGAAAGATCAGCGGCGTTGAAAGAGATCGGACAGAACAAAGTCGCGGAGAATGACCTGCACAGTGTAATCAGATTCAGCAGAACGGTCTGCAATTTTCTGTAATGCCGCGGCGTCTTCAAAGGTGATCGCTCGCCGTAGTCCGTAGGCTGCAAGTTTTTCCAGAAAAGTGTGATTGAACTGATCAATGTCGCTCAGAAGCAATGCACGGAAGTCCAGCGCGTCGGAAAAACTACGTCCATCAGGGAGAGTACCGGAGGGGTTGACTGCAGGAGCATCGCCACTGCCGGTGGCAACCGTTTCAAATTCACGCCAGCCACCGATCGCATCATAGTTTTCGAAGGCCAGTCCCAGTGGATCAATTCGCGAATGACAGGAAGAACAGGCCGGGTTCTGCTGATGAGCCAGTAATTTATCCCGCAATGAGGTCTTCTGAGTTTCCGGGGGCGTTGGTTCAATTGGTTCCACGTTGGCCGGTGGCGGAGGCGGTGTTTTTCCCAGAATGTTTTCCAGAATCCACACGCCGCGATGCACGGGGCGATGTCGCGTGCCGTCCGAAGTGAGTGAAAGGATTGCTGCCTGAGTCAGCAGGCCACCGCGATGATGTTCCGGTCGCAGCTGTACGCGCTGGAAGTGATCCTGCCCCTGATGCGGAATTCCATAGAATTCTGCGAGACGCGGATTCAGCATCGTCCAACGGGAATTCAGCAGGTCCTTCAGGCCGTGTCCGTGTGTCACTACTTCATGAAAAAACGCGGTGGTTTCACCCTTCATGCTGTTTTCCAGATGCCGATCATACTGCGGGTACAGCGTTTCATCGGGTGGAAACCGCCCCACGTTTCGCAGGCGCAGCCACTGCGTGGCGAAGGACGTGGTGAACCGCCGAAAACGCTCGTCATGGACCATCCGATCAAACTGCTGTCGCAGGACTACGGGCTGGTGCAGTACACCACGCTCCGCCTGCTCCAGCAGTTCTGCGTCCGGCATGGTGCTCCAGAGCAGATATGACAAGCGCGAGGCCAGTTCCCAGTCGTTCAGATGCTGCCGCTCTTCGTCCGCCGAACCTTCCACCAGAAACAGGAAGCTGTCGGAGCAGAGGATCGAGAGCATGGCAGTTTTGACAGCACTGCGATAGTTGGCACCGGCAGCCAGTTCCGCCTCGACCAGTGCCACGTAGCGATTCATTTCATCGTCCCCCACGGGACGCCGGAAAGCGCGGCGAGCAAACTCTGACAGTCCACTGCGAATCCGCTCTGAATCGCCCGCGTCCCCCTGCAGGTACAGGTCCCGCAGTTGTTGTTCAGTCTCCGAGATCAGTGGGCCCCGCCATTCAGCAGAGTCCAGAATAAGGAACGGGTACAGTGCGTTTCCGTCTTCGTCGGTCAGCTTGATCTGCCACGGAATGCGGCCGCGTTTGATGCTCACAAAGGGAATGTTCCCGTGTCGACCTGAACGCGGCAGGTTGGATGGTCCGGGAACGTCATTGATGACATGGATTTCCTGATTCCCACCGGGCAGGTGCGTGCGAAAGGAAATTTCAATCGGCTGATCTTCGGCAGCGATCACGTCCTGCTCAAACAACACGCGATCCAGCTTGACGTGATAGACCTTGATGCGTGGGGCACGACCTGTGGCCGGCTTGAGCCCGCTCAGGCGAATCTTCATTTCGTAGAGGCCCGGGCCGGGCAGCCGACCGGGACTGGAATAACGGTGAATGTCCTGCGGCCAGAGATCATACCGCACGGCATCAAGCAGACCCTCAGCTTCCAGAACGGAACGATGCGGCTCGCGAACAGTTGTTGGCGGAACAGCCGGCTTGATCAGTTCCAGTTGTTCGACGGGTTTGTCCGGATACGCTTCGTCCAGAATCGTCTCTGCAGCCTCAATGTATTTTTCGATGTGCGACGCAGAAAGTGCCAGCACCGGGCCAAGTCGCTCGAAACCGTGCCATTCCGGATCTTCCGTCAGTCCGCCCGGATCAGCGGCATCAAAGTGTACGCCGAGCAGGTCGTAAACAGTGTTCACATATTCTTCGCGGCTGAGTCGTCGGAAGGCGACTTTTTCACGAGTCGCCAGGCGATAGGCTTCCCCGGCGGCGATCCGATCACTCAGCCACTGCACCAGACTGGCTCGGCTTTGCGGTGTGGGCTGTTCCGGAGCATCTGCAGGCGGCATTTCTGCAGAGCTGATCCGTTCACGAATCTCGGCCCAGCGAGCAGTATCTTCAAACCCTGGTCGTGGCGACAGCACATCGATGCGAAAGTCTCCCTCCTGGACTTTTTCGTTGTGACAACGCAGGCAATGCTGCTGAAGCCATGGAGCGGCGTTGCGATCGAAGTCGTCATCGCCCCACGCGGCCGGGAGCAGGCTTGTGGAAGCGAGCACAAACAGCGAGAAGGCGGGTAAAACAAGCTGCAGGAAAAATGTTGGTTGCATGGCAGGATCAGCAGGCAGGCAGATCAGGGAAAGATGTTGGTCCTGGATGTCACAGTAGCCCGAATACGATCGTTGAGTCTCCAGTGAACTACACAGAACGGTGAGTTCGATGATAGCGGATTGCTTCCTGGACGCCTATCTGCTGGCGGCGGGGCGCGCACTTGCTGGTCGACAGAGCTCGCTCAGCCCGCCGGCTGGAAGACGCTCTGAGCAAACCAGTACAGACTGCTGCTCCAGTGCTTCGCATCGTGGCCGTGCTCATCGACATGCCAGGTATGGGGAATCTGGTGCTGTTTCAGAAACTGGTGCGCACGCTGGCTGATGCCCAGCAGCCCGTCCTTGTTGCCACAGGAAATCCACATCAGTTGCAACTGCGCGCGTGCAGCAGCTGGATCAGGAATGAGCTGCTCGAATGCTGTCGTGTTGGGCGCGGCGGAGAAAGCTCCGATGGATGCAAATCGATCCAGATTCCCGAGCCCGAAGTTGAAGGACTGTCCCCCGCCCATGGATAAGCCAGCGATGGCTCGAGTCTCGCGACGAGCGTCAACGGAGTAGCGCGATTCAATGGCCGGGATCACATCACTGAGCAGATCGCGCTCGAAGACGGCAAACGCCGGCGCGGATGCGAACACATCGCCCTCCGCACGATCGTTCTTCTGAGCACGCCCGTTGGGCATCACCACAATCATGGGAACCATTTTGCCATCGGCCAGCAGGTTGTCGAACAGATTGTCTGGCTGAGCAAATCGCTGCCACTCCGTTTCGTCACCGCCGATTCCATGCAGCAGATACAGCACCGGGTATTTTCTGTCGCTGGAATATCCCGGGGGCGTGTAGACATTCATTTTACGAGTGGTGCCGACGGTTGCTGATTCATAGCTGACCATTTCCAGCTTGCCGTGAGGAATGCCCTCGCGGCGGACAAGAAAGGACTCCGGCGGAGCAGGATAAGCAGCAATGTCCTCCGGCCCCGGGGTGGGACGGCCGAATGCCGGCGGTCGCCGCCGTGGCTGCTGATTGCCCGGCTGCTCATCAGCGGTTGAAGATTCCATTGCCAATACCAGAACAACTGAGAGCAGGCTGAACAGAATTCGAAGCACGCAGTTTCTCTCCCGGGAGGATGAACAGTTCGCAGAACGGCAGGATCCCATCGGTATCGCCGCATCGTCGCCCGATGCTGGATTCTTGGTTTCCCACTGCTGAATTTCAATCACTCCGGGCGCAGTCGAACATGTTTGCCGAAAGTGCTGAATGAGGATGAGCCGTAATCAGTACGCAGATACCTCCTGTTGCGCGGCAGCAATCCGCAGCAGTTGCTCCGCACTGAATCCCCGTAGCCAGTA
>JALRDR010000972.1 GCA_023262145.1 Planctomycetaceae bacterium
GGAGTGATGTAGACGTTGGGGCCGAGCAGTTCTTCACAGGCGAAGCGGAACCACTGCTGAGTGAATTCTGTACCACCGCAGAAGATGCCTTTGATGCCGGCTTCCTCGATGCTGCTGCCTTCGTCCATCAGGCGCAGGGCAAGCGCTTCGAGCAGTTTCGGAGTGGTGAACATGCACTGGATATCGTTATTGGCCGACAGCACGGTCATCGCCTGATCGATACAGTGAGCGCTGTATTCCTTCGCTTCGTCGACCTTGCCCTTTTTGAGCAGTTTCACGACCCAGCGGGGGTCCAGGTCGACGCAGAAGGAGATTCCGCCGCGGAACTGTGCCAGGTGTTCGATTGCCAGACGCAGGCGACGCGGGCCGGATGGGCCGAGCATAAGCCAGTTGGCGCCACGCGGGAAGGATTCGTCCGGCAGGGTGGCACTGAAGGCTTCGTAATCAAGCCAGTGGTCTTCAACCACAACTCGGGACTTGGGAATTCCTGTGGTGCCACCGGTTTCAAAGACATAGATCGGTTTGTCCTGGAGCGGCTGAGGCACCCAGCGACGCATGGGGCCACCACGCAGCCATTCGTCTTCGAAGAGGGGAAACTTCTTCAGGTCGTCGAAGCAGTTGACATCGGTGAGCGGATCGAAATCGAAGGTTTTTTTCTTTTCGAGCCAGAATTCGCAGCCTGTGTCGTCACCAAAGTGCCACTGCACCAATTCGCGGGTGTGCTGATCGAGTTGTTCCCGGGTCTGTTTTACTTTTTCTTCAACGCTGGCCACGGTTGGTCCTTCTGTCTGACATTAAGGGAGGCTGCGGACAGCCAGTTGTTTTGGTTCTTACCGGGAAAACGCCCGCCTGACTGCATTCTGTTTGCAGTGCAGGCTGCTGACACAGCCGGGGGCGTCTGTCTCTGTGCGCCAGATTCCCGATAAACTTCGATGAATCGAGCAGCGGCAGAGCAATGTTCGGCTGAGTTCAGCAGGTGGGCGGCGGTTGGACGTCTTCCCGCTGCTGCTCAGAACCGGTCGCAGGCATGTCCCTGCGATGCACATAGTAGATAGCAGGGTGCAGAATGCAACTGCAGCAAAGGCGTCAAATCGTCTGTTCCCGGCCGGATTCCCGCCGCCGTTGAACACTCCTTCGGCGGCGGATCAATCTTGACTGAAATCCAGTGAAATGCGAATCTTGCGTTGAGGAGAACTATGGAAGGTTACTCGCTCGCCGGGCAGTCGGCAGATCAACGTAAACTGCGTCACACAGACGCAACCGGGAGCGCTCGCTGGGTGCTGCACAGCGTTGTTTGCTGCGCGGTGCTGCTGTGCTGCGGCTGCGGGACGACAAGGTTTCTGTCCGTCCGCAGAGTTGTACCGGATCCGGTGCTGAGCGAATTGCCGATCACGCTGTTTGTGGGGCGGCAGCCGTCTGATCGTGCGGCCGACTTTCTGGAAAAAACCGGCGGTACTCACCTGAACAACCCGCACCGGGTCGTGCAGCACTGTCGGTTGCATCAACGCGGTGAAAATCCTGACCGGGATGCATTCCATACAGCGGCAGAACTCCTTTATCTGATGGCAGACCGGACCAGAGACAAGGATCCGGATCTGGCTGCGGAACTGTATTATGATTCCGCGGAGGCGGCGTGGGGATATTTTGCCTGCGAACCGTCCGGAGCGGAGGCTGCGGATCCGTCCGCGGAGGAACACCGCGACACCGCCACGATCTATAATTCTGCGACACAGAATCTGCTGCAACTGGTGACACAGCAGAATGAGTTTGCTGCCGGAGGAACTCGCCGCCTGCCAGTGACTGGTCGCCGTGTACGTTTTGAAGTGGCCACGCCGACGCGAATGGTTCCTGCTGATTTCTGCGGCAAATTCGAGTTTGTTGATGCGTTTCGACTGATCAATATACGAAAGCGTCACGCCGCGCGGGGGCTGGGATCACCGTTGATCATGGATCTGACGGCCGCACACCGGAACGGGCGACTCGCGGACTATTACACTGAGCGGATGACCGCAGCGTCGACCGTGTTGCTGGATTTTTCCCGGCAGCAGGCTGGTGGAAATGCGGCGGACGAGGCGGCCGTGTTCCGGCTGTTCGATACGCGCGAAACGACCTCAGCGATGATGAACGGGCGTTTTGTTGCTCTGGAGAGTGATCTGACCACGCCGCTGGCAAGGCAGCTCAGCAATCCGCGGCTTTCATTGCTGGATACCACCGGCCTGCTGCGTCCGGATCTGACCGAATCGCTCGAAGGGCTGTATATGGTGGAACCGTTCGATCCCGAGCGGATTCCGGTGGTGCTGGTGCACGGTTTCTGGGCCAACCCGCTGGCATGGATGCAGATCCTGAATGATCTGCATGCCAGTCCCGAAGTGCGGCAGCGGTATCAGTTCTGGTTCTATCTGTATCCCACGGGGGAACCATTGCCGATTGTAGCAGCACGGATGCGGAAAACGCTCAAACAGATGCGGGTCGACTGTGATCCGGAGCAGTCGCTGGCGGCTCTGGATGAAATGGTCGTCGTTGGCCACAGCATGGGCGGGATTCTGGCTCACATGCTGACGATCAACAGTGGCGATAAGCTCTGGAATACAGTCAGTCGCCGTCCGATTGATTCCTTGCCAGTTTCCGGTGTGCTGAAGGAACAGCTGCGGGCGACGTACTTCTTCGAACGTGAACAGTCAGTGCGGCATATCATCACACTGGCCACGCCCTACGGCGGGACTTCCTATTCGAATCAGCTGACACGTGGATTTCTGCGGGCAGCAACGTGGCTGCCGACTCGAACGGTACGGCTCACCAAGGCGGCCATGCAGCTGGATGATCATGCGGATGG
>JALRDR010000991.1 GCA_023262145.1 Planctomycetaceae bacterium
GCGTTCCACAGCCAGCCCCAGTCCATCGCCCAGTGCCGTCCCGTCCTCGGACTGCTCCGCCACAATCTGCATCTGCTCCACAATGGAACGCAGATTTCCATGATCCAGTGTCAGCGGACATACACTGTCGGCGTACCCGGCAAATGTCACAATTCCGACCAGATCGTCGGGACGCCCCTTCCCCGCGGCCCCTGCAGTGCCGTATACAAAATCAAGGAACACTTCCTTCACCACATCCAGGCGGTTCACTGACTGATCGTCCTCCACCAGATCGCGAGCATTCATCGATGAAGACTGATCCACGATCATCATGATCGCAATCCCTTCCCTGGACACACGCGTCTCGGATTGTGGTGAACGTGGCCGAGCCAGTGCGATCACCAGCAATGCCATGGCCAGAGACAGCAGCACCGCAGGCAGTCCGGACAAACGCAGTCGCAGGGAAGTGGGAGTTCCCTGCAGCAGCTGCAGCGAAGAGAACTGCAGCTGTGAAGTCGCTCGCGATGCCAGCCGATGCACCAGCGGTACCAGCAGCAGCAACATCAGAAACCACGGATCCTTCAGTTCCCATTCAGCCACTCGACACCTCCTGCAAAGTGGCCGGCTCCGCCGCTGCATCATCCTCGTCCTGCTGTTCCACCAGCGGAGCGTTCTCCTGCGTCTCATCAAGAAAACGCAATGCCAGTTGTGAGGATCGCTGAATCTCCGCTGTTGATGCAGATACGCCCGCGAACTTCACCAGGTCTGCCTGTCGCAGAAAATCCTGCAGGAGTTCCTGATGCTCGCGAGTCAGGTTATGAGCACCTGCGGCCAGTGCAAGGAATTCCTCGGTTGTCAGATCCGGAGCCCGCAGTCCAAAGCGATCCTCAAGGTACCGACGTACGATTCGCGAAATGGCCACGAAAAATTCCGCCACCTGTTCGGGTGTTGCCGGATCAGCCTGCTGCAGCAGTCGATCCAGCTGCCGCCGCGCACGCTGCCAGGCGTTGATGCGGATCACGCGGCGTCGCATTCGCCGCCAGAATACGATCACGGCAGCGATCACTGCTGCCGCCAGCAGTGACAGCAGTACCCACTGCAACGCCGACCAGCCAGCATCAGATTCTGCCTGCAGAGCAAGAGCGCCATGAGGCGGCCGCAACTCCGCTGCTGTGCCCGCCGGCAACACAGACTGTACCGTGAAATCGATGCGTTCGGTAAGGATTTCGTAAGCATCCAGATCCTCCGGTGCTTCCTGCTGCCCCGGACGTCGATCAATGAACTCCACCAGTATCGGCGGAACCATCTGATCACCGGACTGCCATGGCTGCAGCGTGTAACGCTGTTCATTGACGACGGTCCCGTCAGCGGCAATATTCTGACGGGGCACAAAGTCAAGAATCGTGTAGCGATCCAGCGCTTCACCAAATTCCGGCATCAGCACTTCCACTTCAGGCGCCGATGTGACGGAGATCCTGAGCGTTATTTCATCGCCGATGATCGGTTCTGCAGGTGTCAGAGTGACTTGCACCCGCACAGGACCGGATTCGCTGCGCACAGTTCGCCCGTCAGACTGTTCATCAGCCCTGCTGCCGGAAGCGATGCTCGACAACAGCAGCAGTTGCAGGAACAACTGCACCCGATCTCTGAATCCGCTCATCATCGTCTTCTCCGTTCACGCATGCGAAAGAAGTTCTTGAGCGGATCAACAATGGAGCTGTCCGTACTGATCTGAATAAAGTCAATCTTTGCACGCCTGAAGGACTGTTCCAGTTCCGTCAGTCGCAACTGCGCCTGACGCCGATAGATCTCACGAAACTCTGCCGATCCGGTATCGCACTGTCGTTCCGCACCGGATTCCGGGTCCAGCAGATTGATAAGGCCAACGTTCGGCATTTCCAGTTCGCGAGGATCCGTGATGAGCACAGCGATTACGTCGTGTCGGCGAGCTGCCATCTTCAACGAGCGCAGATACTTCTCGTCAAAGAAGTCACTGACAACGAAACAGACGGAGCGACGGCGGCAGACTGACTGCAGAAACTCCATCGCACCAGCGATATCCGTGGACTGGCGACCGGTTTTCCACCAGCTGCGGCGAACTCCAAAGGGCAGCCAGCGAAATCGTCGGCCCTGCTGCAGTGCCTGCTGCTGTGCGGGATCGTGAGACAGTACTTCGCGGACAACCCGCAGCGAGTGCTTCTGGCCACGACGTGCCGGGATGTACTGCTCAATCTCACCATGGAACAGCGTCAGGCCAACCTTGTCGTTGTTCAGAGTTGCCGAAAAAGCCAGCAGCGCACACAGCTCAGCGGCAACCTCTCGCTTCGAACGTGTACCGGATCCGAACTCCTGAGATGCCGATATGTCCGCCATCAGCATCATTGTCAGCTGTCGTTCCTCAACGAAGCGTTTCACGTACGGCTGGCCCATCCTTGCAGTGACGTTCCAGTCAATGGACCGCACTTCATCACCTGGCAGATACGGACGCACTTCGTCAAACTCAATTCCGCTGCCACGAAAAACAGAGACGTAATGCCCTGCCAGCACGTCAGCCACCTGACGCCCGGTACGCACCTGGATCTCTCGGACCCGTTTGAAAATTTCTCGCGCCGGAATGCTCACGGGACTGCCACGTTGTCAAGAATCTGCTGAATCACATCGTCGTTGGAACGACCTTCGGCTTCGGCTTCATACGACAGAATCACTCGATGCCGAAGGATCTCTGGCGCCATGCTTTTCACATCGTGCGGCGTTACATAACTGCGACTCTGCAGGAACGCATGCGCTCTTGCGCCCTTCATCAGGCTGATGGAGGCTCTGGGGCTGGCGCCGGTGTCGATCATTCCCTGGAGTCCGGCGATGCCGTATTCCTGCGGGTTACGAGTCGCTCGAACCACGTCCACCAGGTAATCCCGCACCTTGTCGTCGATCCAGATCTGGTCAACGACACCGCGGGCAGAAAGGATCTGCTGCGGAGTCATCACGCGGCGAATTTCGGGAATCGGTACGCTCCCCGCCATCCGTTCAACAACTCGTCGCTCTTCCTCCTTCGTAGGATAGTCGACGACGACCTTGAGCATGAAACGGTCTACCTGAGCTTCAGGGAGCGGATATGTTCCTTCCTGTTCGACCGGGTTCTGAGTTGCCAGCACCAGAAACGGTTCTTCCAGTGAAAACGTTTCAACGCCGATCGTCCCCTGACGCTCCTGCATCGCCTCCAGTAATGCGGCCTGAACCTTTGCCGGAGCACGATTGATTTCGTCTGCAAGGATGAGGTTGGAAAAGATCGGACCTCGACGAACCACCCACGAAGCATCACGCGGATTGTAGATCTCCGTCCCAATCACGTCGGCCGGGAGCATATCCGGCGTGAACTGAATCCGCGAAAAGCCGGTATCGATCGCCGTTGCCAGACTGCGAATGGCCAGCGTCTTGGCCAGACCTGGAAGTCCCTCCAGAAGCACATGGCCCCCCGTGAGCAAACCAATCAGCAGCCGCGAGACCATGTGTTCCTGCCCCACAAGGACTCTGCCAACCTCATCACGCAGATTACCGCAAAGCTGCGCGTGCGTACGAATCTGCTCATCCAACTGGGGCGCCGACATGATCCTGACCTGTTCTGAACTGACTGTTGCTGGAGTGATTAAAACAAATTGATTCCGACACGGAACAGCGGCCACGGACACGGTCTCGGCCACCAGAGCATCCGATGCTGAGAAACTGCCTCCTGCGGACCCTGTGTTGTGCCATCACAGGTCGCATTATGAATTGGCGGGACATTTCAATCAAACAGGGGCGAACAGCCCTGCAGATCTACGTTGCCGATTCATTGCATTTCCGGAGGAAAATCTGCGGAGATTTGCGGTGGCGGCTGGAATTCCAGAAATGATGGGATTCAGCCGCATATTCGCCCATGAAAACATCTTCGCCCATTGATAACGGCAGGAACGTTTACAGAAGGAGCCAGATAATTCCGCCGGTGATTGCCAGCAGCAGCACCACAAACACGGGGATCATCCGTGGGTCTTCTGACAATGGTGCCCGGTGATGATTCCCTGCAGAAATCTGATGCAGCTGTTCCCGCATTTCTGCGAAGCCCACCCAGTCCTGGAAAATGCGTACCCGGCCGCTGTCCGTACTGACGAATAACGACGCCAGCGCCGGCCCGGAGATGGGAGTTCCCAGCCGTAACAGAATTCGCAGCCAGAGACCACGATGGTTGCCGCACAGAAAATCGCGTGCGGAATGCAGCTGGTCAAAGCGGATTTCACGCAGCTCTTCAAAGCCGATCCCCATTCCGGAACGAGGCTGATGGCAGTAGTAAAACTGAATCACACGGCGTTGTCGGTCGATTACGACCTTCTTGCCGGGAGCTGCGGGGTCGTAGCAATTTGTCAACAGATCGTCGGTCTGAAACTGATCCAACAATACTCTCCATTGCGTGACAGGGAATACACACCAGACGGATGGTATCCTCCGGTCATAATCCTATGGTTACCGAACAGTGGAACCTCACCACTCTGCCAGGCAAACCAGTCTGAGAATACTCTGAATCCGGATTCCTCCAGCCCGAGTGGATTTGGCATACCTGACGCCGGTCTGCGAATGTTATGTTGTGAGCGTGGAAATCCACATCCGAAGAAGTTCGATGACCGGGAGTTCCTGCTTTTGCTTCGGAAGCGAAGCTTCTTTCAGCGGCAGGCGAACTGTCGTTTGATCGAGGTCTGTGAATGTGCTCTGAAGCCTGAGGATTCTGGCTCCCGTCGGAACTCAGCGAAAACTGCTCCCTCCATAAGTAAAAACACGGGAATTCCATGCTTGCCGAAACAGAGACTCGGCCAACAATCCTTGTCATCAGTAATATATCCCCTCAGGTTCCCGGAGCCGGTGCTGAGATTCGCCTGTACTATCTGCTGCAGCGGATCTCGTCAAAGTTTCCAACTGCGGTGTTTGGTGGACCGGAATGCCAGACTCAAGCCATGGGACTGGTGTCCTGCACACAAAAGGGTGTTGTAGTACAGCCACGTCCTGGCCAACCTGCAGCGGTATCCGGAATATGCAGAACTGCCATTGCAGTTCTGCGGACAATGCGAACACTCCTGCTGCCAATGAGAAACTCATGGGCCGACTACCTTGCATTTGTCTCTCGGGCGCAGAGTGCGATCCACGACGCCGCAAAATCCAGCATTGCTCTGGCAGGCTGGAAGCTGACGGCAATCCACTTCTTCCTGATCTCCCGCCTCCTGTCAATTCCGCCGTATGCCGCTTACTACGCCGGCAGGCAACTACTGCCCGGAGGCTCAGCTTCCTGTGACCAGCAGACCCGAGATTTTTTCTCTGAAGTCAAAGTGGTCTGGATTGATGCCACACAAGCGTGGCTGGCGGCGGAAAACCTGCTTGAGATCCTCGGGATCGGCAAACACGTGCCACGGGTCCT
>JALRDR010001082.1 GCA_023262145.1 Planctomycetaceae bacterium
GACAGCACGGTGGGTGGCACCGACAGCCCCGGTGGATGGCACCGGCAGCCCCGGTGGATGGCATCGACACTCCACCGTATGGATCAGGAGGGTTGTAGCGCCTACGCACGCCAAAGTCTTCTCTCCGGTGGATGGCACCGACACTCCAGCCGCGCAGGTGGATGGCCCCGTGATCACGGAGGGGGGGAGCACGATTTCGACGGTCATTCGATTCACGACCGAATTCTCGCTAACATCTCACCCAGGGGAGCTACACGCGACGCCAGACTGTGTTTCTGCAAAAACTCAGTCCAACCCGAAGTATCTGTTGCCAATGCCGCTTGCGGATCTAACAGCATCTCTCAGCTGGCAGCCGCTCTCTCCGACAACATCACAACCATCCCCGGTGCAGTGTCGATCAGGACCCTCAGGACTTCCCGCCAGGAGACACACGAGAATGAGCAACGAGTCAGCCCACAGCTCCAGACGCCAGAACCGCGGTCTTCGCGCACTCGGTCCGGCGATCATCGTGGCCTCCGTCGTACTTGGTCCCGGCAGCATTCTGACCGCGTCAAAGGTTGGAGCTCAGTTTGGCTATTCGATGGCCTGGGTGCTCGTCCTTGCCGGACTGCTGATGACCGGCATGGTCGTCCTCGCTGGACGACTGGGAGTTCTCATGCAGGGCACAATCTGCGATGAACTGACCACACGCATCGGCCGTCCATTCTCAGCAGCCATCGGTATCATGCTGTTTCTGGTCGTCGCCTCATTCCAGTCGTCCAATAATATCGCAGTCGTCACGGCAATTGAGCCATTTCTGAGCAGCGCTGCTGAACCATCGTCCGACGACAGTCGCACGCTCCCCGTTGCTATCCTGCTGCTGCTCAACGGAGTCATCGTGGCAGCACTCTATGGTCTGAAGAAGCTGTACGTGCCAATTGAGCAATTCATGAAACTGCTCGTCGCCATCATGATCGTTGGCTTTGCCGGTAACGTCTTCTTCGCTCGCCCGTCCATCGTCGAATTGCTCAAGGGGCTGGTTCCCAGCATTCCACCTGACAACAATGTTCTTACCCTGCTCGGCCTGGTCGCCACCACGTTTTCCGTAGGCGGCGCTTTTTATCAGGGCTACCTTGTGCGTGAGAAAGGCTGGACGTCGGCTGATCTCGGCCAGGGACTGCTGGACTCGACCGTGGGCATCGCCGCGCTCTGCGGAACCACGATGGTGATCATGATGACCAGCGCTGCAGTCTTCCACGGCCAGGATGTAAAGCTCGAATCGGCAGTTCAGGTTGGTGAGCAGCTGGAGCCGCTCTTTGGCAAAGCTGCCAAAGTCCTCTTCAGCCTCGGCCTGCTGGCCGGTGCCATTAGTTCCTTCATGGTCAATGCGATGGTCGGTGGAGCTGTCATGGCCGACGGTTTCGGACTGGGCTGGTCAATGGATCAGAAGTGGCCCAAAGCATTCACAGTACTTGCGCTCGCCGCCGGAATGTTCGTCGGAATTGCGGCAACCGCGTTCGACGTAAGTCGTGTCAGTCTGATTATCTTTGCACAGTCTCTGACTGTGGTTGGAGTTCCACTGCTGGCGTTCTCGCTGCTGTATCTCGGAATCAAGGTCCGCAGCTCTCATCCCCGACAGATCCCACTGTGGCTGCTGGTTCTCGCCGGCCTCGGTACCCTGATGACCTTCATCCTGGCGTTCCGCACTGTGGATTCACTCATCGAATAACTGTCGACCTGATCCCGGCAGACCGGGTCGCCGACGCATCCCGGGACGGCCTGGTGCGGCTCCGGGACCCCGCCCACCTTCGCCAATTCGCAACGCCGGCACATTGTTCGGATCATAGCCTGGATTCACTTCGGGCATCTGAGCGTTCACGGCAAGCAGATAACCGTGCAGCAGTAACTCCAGCTGCGCTGCGTCTCGGGGCCGCGTCGCTGTCATATCCCGCTGCTCCGTAAGATCCTCCGCCAGATCAAACAACGCCACCCGGCCCGTCTCGTAGAACTTGAGCAGTTTCAGGTCGCCCAGAATGATCGCCGAATGCGGTCCGTCACTACTCTGGTAATGCGGAAAATGAAATACCAGCTCTTCTCGAACACGCTGCACAGCCCCCTGCCCGTCCTCCAGCAGCGAAACAATGCTGCCTCCCTCCAGCCCTGCCGGAAGCTGCGTATCCTTCAATCCCGCCCACTCGCAGAATGTCGGATACAGGTCATAACCCACGATTCGCTGATGACACCACGAGCCCGCCTCAATTCCCGGCCCGCGAATAATAAACGGACTGCGAATGCCACCTTCCCAGACAGATCCCTTGCCGCCCGCAAGCCCCGGTCGCCCCGCTGCCAACCCTGCTCCGCCACCAGCACCCGGCCCGCGCTGCCCGCCGCCATCTCCGCCGGATCCATTGTCCGACATGTAGATCACATAAGTCGTCTCGCGCAGCCCCAGACGATCGATTGCCGCCAGCACACGCCCCACACCCGTATCCAGATTCTCCGCGATTGCCGCACGAGTCACGCGACGCTCTTCAGGAGCTGCCCCCAGCTTCTCCGAATACTTTCGCAGTGTCTCCTGCAACGCATTCTCCGGGGCGTGCAGAGCATGCCATGACAGCTGAATAAAAAACGGTTTGCCCGACTCTCGACTGCGCTCCATGAACGCCGCAGCCCGCTCCGCCATTCCGAAGATGTCCGCCGGGTTCGGATCGACAAACTCATACGCATACTCGTTCCCGATGTCTCCATCACCATCATCGTAGCCGTTCGCTGCCGGACCTCCGCCACCGATGTGCCACTTGCCATAGTGAGCCGTTGCGTAGCCGGCCCGCTGCAGAATCTCTCCAATGGTGAGCTCGCTTGCAGGCAGCTGACGAATATTCTGCGGCTCCAGCAGCTTCTGACCGCGCACCGCCGGCGCTGCCTTCGTCCAGTGCATTGCCGCCGGTGATTTCCCCGTCTGCAGGCTGATGCGTGTCGGAGAACAAACCGATGCAGGCGCGTACGCAGCAGAAAAACGCATGCCCTCAGCCGCCAGCTGTTCCAGATGTGGTGTCTCAACAACTCGACTGCGCGACCACAGCAATTCCGGATGCATCGGCACGGATAACCCATTCCACGCCTGATCATCCGACATCATGAACACGATGTTCGGTCGCTCAGCATCATGACCCGCACCCGCAGCCGACTGCACCTGACCACCCGCTGCCCAGATCGCAAGCACACCACACAACACAGACACATCTCTCATGACCCGCAGCTCCTCATCCCGAACCTCGCTGCCGCCGCTCTGCGGCACGCAACCCGAACCTCCGGAAAGCCACATCCTGCCTGCCCAACACCGCACTCCGCCAGCTAGCGGCGGTAGAACTCAACGGTTTCTGCCAGGCCGGCACGCAGACTTGTACTCACCCAGTCGGGGTAAACACTGCTGATCGGAGTGGCAACAGCAGGCTGATTGGAAGGAATCGCTGGCCCGCCGCAGGTCACTTCAGCAGTTGGCACAATCTCCCGCAGGATGCCCGCCAGATCCTCCGTCGATGCCTGCTCACTGTCGAGATCCACGACGTGAGCTCCCTCAGGGCCAGCAAAGGCAGCCCGCACCATCGCCGTCGCCACGTCCGCGACATAGTCATACCCGCACACCCCGGAATAATCGATCGACGCGTTCCGCCCTTCAGCCACCGCTCGGGCCGCCAGCGAGGGGGCTGCCGTGAGCCCATCGGTGCGTTCCGGCCCATACACCACATGTGGACGAATCCCCAGCGAATCCACTCCACAATGCTCAGCATACTGACGTGCAATCAGCTCACTGCTGCGTTTGAAGGCCCCGTAGAAACTGGGCGATGAAAATTCGTCAATGACCTCACATGCACCACGCGTTTCACGCTCAGGTCCGAATACCGCCAGCGAACTCGTCCAGGCGATGCGACCAATCTGCCCCGGAAACCGTCGAGCCAGCTCGAAGACAGCAGTCGTCCCGAGCACATTCACGCGGCAGCCCGTGAATGGATCAGACTGACACGCCGGCGTGAGCATCGCTGCCAGATGAATCACCCGCTCCACACCATGCTCCGCCACCGCCTCACACAACTGTGCCGGATCACACAGATCACCCGCCACGAACGGCAATTGCTCCGCACGTTCCCCCAGAATCCGCATCCAACGATCACCGCCATGCCGCTGATCGAACACCACCGGCATATGGCCCTGCTCAAACAATTCCCGCACCACCCACGTGCCCAAAAACCCCGCACCACCCGTTACCAGAACACTCGCCATGGACTTCGCTCCTGAACCACTGCAAACAGACCGACAGACACCGCCAGCCTCCGCCAGCCTCCGGTACCACCTGACACCATCAAACGCCGAGCCATCACTGTTCCCGACGAAAACCAACGGACTCAATGCCGGGACTTTGTGTCATTGCCCCGAACCAGTAACAATCTTTCCTGCGGAATCCTACGACAACCCCGCTGAAAGAACAGCATCCAAGCCAGGCCCCTGCCCATGTTGCCCACCATCAACTATCTCACCGATATCCACTTTGCCCCCGGAATCCGCTCACTCCTGCCTCAGCTGTGCGCACAGCGAAACATCACGCGACCACTGCTGGTCACCGACGAGGGAATCACCGCAGCGGGTCTGGTCGATCTGCTCCCACTCGATTTCGCAGCAGTCTTTGCCGCCGTACAACCCAACCCAACGACCGCAAACGTAACCGCCGGGCTGGAACTTTACCGGCGTCACAACTGTGATGCTGTGATCGCGCTCGGCGGCGGCTCACCAATCGACTGCGGCAAAGCCATCGCACTGCTGGTCACTCACCCCGGTCCTCTCGAACAATACGCTCTCATTCGCGGTGGGCTCGGCCGCATCACCGCTGACAAACCACCGGTCATCGCAATCCCCACAACAGCAGGCACCGGGAGCGAAGTGGGCCGCGCTGCCCTGATCACATTCGACGCCAGAACCAAGCTGGCCATCATTGGCAAACCGATGATCCCGGACATCGCCGTCTGCGATCCGGAACTCACACTCGGCCTGCCACCTCAACTCACTGCCGCCACCGGTATGGACGCGATTTCACACTGTGTCGAAACCTTCTGCAGTCCGAAATTCAACCCGGTCGCCGATGCAATCGCACTCGACGGGTTAGCGCGAGCCACCAGGAATCTCTCCAGTGCGGTTAGCGACGGAAACAATCTGCAGGCACGAACGGAAATGCTGATGGCCTCCCTGCAGGGCGCACTCGCATTTCAGAAGGGACTCGGAATGATTCACTCCCTCAGCCATCCGCTCGGGGCACTGCCGCTCAGACTGCACCACGGAACACTCAACTCCATCTTCCTGCCCCACGTGCTCCGCTTCAACTCCACAGCATGCCCGCAGAAGATCACGCAGATGTGTGAGGCAGTCGGCTGCCACACCGGAAATGACCCGGGCGACTCGCTTGCAACGTGGTTCGAAGCATACACACGCGACCTGAACATACCGCAGACGCTGTCACAGTTGCACGTCACCACAGCCGACGTGGAACCGCTCGCCACCGCCGCGCACGCCGATCACTCCACTCCCACGAATCCTCGAGCCCTGACCGTTGACGATTGCCGCACAATGTATCACGCCGCCTGCGGCTGACGCAGATCCAGAACGCCGCGTCTGCCACGGCTGCACTGCTCCGAGCCACGTATTCAACCGTTGCACTGGTCATGCGAAATCGCAGAAACCGCAGCAGATCCCATCCCAGACATGCACCACTGCCGCCAACCTCCGGCCACCCTGCCAGGAGCATCACAGGCTGACTCGCATCGCAGATGGCATGGAGCAGATTGATGCTCTTCGTCAGTTCATGTCGTCTGCGTCTGCGGGCCGGAGATCCCGCGGCAATCCACTGTGTATGCTCGCTGCCGATTCCACTGCATGTCCGGAGCATCACAGACGCCGAACCCGCCCCTTCCCGCTGTGGTGCCGGCTTTCAGGGCGTTCTAGTGACACGAAATCCGATATTGAAATTCCGGAAATCCGGGGCGTAACTATAGCGATCGGAACATCGGTGATACTGGGCCTCGCTGTAGTCAAACGACCCGCCGCGGACAACACGGGAATCTTCGTCCACGTCTGCACCAGCCGCATAAGAATCACGAAATGCGTCTTCGCACCACTCCCACACATTGCCATGCATATCAAACAGCCCCCACGAATTTGGGATGCACTTACCACCCGCCGCCGATTCCGCACCACCTGCAACAGCGTAATGCTGCAGATGGTCCTTACCGTTGCTTCCAAATGAAAAGTCGGTCGTTCCGCCCGCTCGACATGCGTACTCCCATTCGTCTTC
>JALRDR010000039.1 GCA_023262145.1 Planctomycetaceae bacterium
GCCTGAAGGGAGCGAAATCGGGAATGTCTATTCGTCGTGCAGTTCCAGAATGGCTTCCACTTCCACCGGAACATTGAACGGCAGTGAACCCATTCCGATGGCACTGCGGGCTGCCTTGCCCGCCTCGCCGAATACTTCCACCATCGTCTCGCTGAAGCCGTTCATGACGGCCGGATGATGTTCGAAATCCGCAGTGGAATTGACCATGCCGAAGACCTTAACGACACGACGAACGCGATCGAGACTGCCGAGGGAGGCCTTGACAGTGGCCAGCATCGTTAGTGCGGTGGTACGAGCAGCTGCACGACCCTCCTCTTCGGTAAGCTGATCGCCCACGCGTCCGCGGAGCAGCTGGCCGTCAGCTCCAAAGGGCACCTGACCACTCACGTAAGCCATGCGGTCAACAACCACAACAGGCGTATAGACGCCGCCTGGTGGTGGAGCGGGCGGAAGCGTAATTCCAAGTTCCTGAAGGCGAGCGTCAATACTCATTTGCAGATCTCCTGACTGATGTGGCCCGACTGCAACAGCTGCGGGCAGAATTGATGAATTCCGGTGGGACTACCTGCGGCTGAGCCGCTGCATAAATCGAACCAGCAGCGGAAATGCCGGCTCTGCCATCTGACCGTGATTGAAGCCCTCCAGCTCATGCAGACCGGAGTCGGGGTGCTTTAATTCGTTCAGCATCCCCAGCAGATATGCGTTCTCCTCGTAACGCGCCAGTAGTTCCAGTTTCCGGTCACCGGTAATGAGCAGAATGGGGGGGATATCAGGACGCACGTGAAACAAAGGAGCAAACTCATCGACAATGGGCGTCGTTTCCGGAATGCCACGCTCTGCGCGAATTGTGAAGTGGGTGATTGTGTGGCCGCTGAAAGGAATCAGTCCGGCCAGCTGAGCGGTGCTGATCTCATGCGCCTGCAGCCATTGCGGATCCATGCCCACCATCATTGTCAGATACCCTCCGGCTGAATGACCGGCAACAAAGACTTTTCGAGGGTCTCCCCCTTTTGTTTCAATGTTGCGGATTACCCAGGCGACCGCCGCGGCTGCATCCTGAATGTAAACGGGCGCCTTGACATGCGGATGCAGGCGGTAGCCAGCAGAGGCGACTGCGATTCCCTTGCCCCGCAGCTGCTGTGGAATGGTCGGCTCACCACCTTTCAGTCCGCCCCCGTGGAACCAGACGACAGTCGCGAATCCCTGTTCCTGCTCAGGCAGATACAGGTTGATGCGACAGCGTTCCCGCTGGTGTTCATCTGTCGGCTCCG
>JALRDR010000159.1 GCA_023262145.1 Planctomycetaceae bacterium
CCTGGCCGGCATCATGCGGTTTTCGCCGCTCAGACGCTCAGCAGACACTTTCGCCAGCAGCATCCGGCCTGATCAGACCGCTCAGCATGCCTGCAGCCGCACCGCTCTCGTACACCCGGTCACTGGTCCGTCAGCAACGCACCCAGTGGCAGCTCCGAATCACTCAGATGACGCCGAAATCCGGCAACACTCGCCTGCAACGACTGCAGTCGCTGAGCGTCTCGCTGTACCTGCTCACACTGCTGCTCCAGCTGAGGAAATAACCCTTCAGCCAGTTGCCCTTCCGCCAGCCTGTCGGCCAGATCCTGAATCGCCGACTGCAGCCGCCGACGCAGGCCGGCAGCAAAAATAAACAACCCCAGCCCACACCAGACCAGCAGGAAAAACACCGCCGGAATATAGAATTCCACAGTGAGCAGGGGGGCTGCAACGCTGCTCCTTCCCAGCAAAGGTGCCAGACATGTCTCCCAGAAGAAGTTGTGCCCCATCCGCGCAATCACAAACAGCGGATAGACCAGAAACAAGAGGTCTGCCAGCCACCTTCGGAATGGCGTTGTCAGCTGCTCCGCCAGTTGTGAAATCTGCCGTTCCACTTCCTGGCCAACGTCACCCAGAAACGAGTCCTCCATCCGTACCAGCTGCTGACGTAATTGCATCAGCGCTGGCTGCTGTTGCTCTGACCCAGACAGCAAACCCGCCTCCCCGCTGTACCGCGAAATCTTCAGACTCGCTTCCTGCAGCAAGTGATCCGGGATGCCCAGGGACGACAACCTGCCGATCGATGCTCCCTCCGCCTGCTCTTCCCGAAATCCCTTCAGCCACCGCGCTCCCTGAGCAGCCCCGATCAACGCCATCTGCACCGACGATCGCGCTCGCAGCAACGACAAGGATGCCAGCAGCCCTCCCATCCCACTGCTCAGTCGCAGCAATGCTGAAAATGGACTCAACCCCCAGTGGTCCACCACTGCTGCTCCCAGACGACGTTCCCATAGTCCGCGGTTCTGCAGCAATTCCATGGTCAGCTTGCCACTCATCTCCGCTCGTAACTGTTCCTGCAATTCCTGCATTGCCTGCTGCAACTGGCGAATCCGCGGCAGCACGTTCGCATACAAATGCTGCCCCTCGGTAAATACCTGATCCAGCAGATCCGTCAGGCTGGCACGACGAATTGCCAGCCTGCGAGAGCTGCTCAGCTGCTGCCGCAGGAATTCCTGCAGTTCTGCAAAAGCAGTCGGCACCGCTCGCCCCTCCTGCTGATCCAGCAGCGCCTGCCGCGAATCCACCAGAAAAATCTGAGGAGTCTCAAAGCGTTGCGACAAATGACGCTGCCAGTCATCACGAATATCCGCATCAAGGTCGGCGTGCGTCTGCACAAAAACCAGACGACAACCCTCCGCTGCCTGCAATAACTCCTCCGAAATTCGATCGCTGCGATATTTCTGCTGCGTCGACACATACAGCAGCACATCGCAGTGCGGCAGAATCCGTCGCAACATGTCCAGATTACTGCCCGGCACAGCCTCACCACTGGTGTCCGGGTCCGGACAATCCACCAACAGAATGTCGCGAAGCAACGGAACATCCAGCCGCTGCACCTGAACATCCGCCAGATCCAGCCCCGTCCCCTGCAGATCCAGATCCTGATGTATGAGCAGCACAGGCTGACGCGTGGTCGGGCGTTCCCGCCCACTATCGCTGACTTCCTGCCCCAGCAACGCATTTACCAGGCTGCTTTTTCCTGTTCCTGTACCGCCAAACGTAGCAACGACCAGCGGAGCATCCAGTCGAACTCGCAGCGTCTGCACACGCTCTGTTACTGCAGCGACATTCCGACGCAGCAGAGCGGCCGGCTGCCACGGCACATCCACCTGCCGCCATTGCTCAATCCGCAGAAGCAGCTCATCCAGTTCACGCAACAGAGCCAGCTGAGTTCGTTCGTGTGCGATTGTCATCAGCGTTCCTCCTCCGAGCCCACATGCTCTCCCCGCTCGGTCGGCGTCTCAGCAAATTTCGGAAGCAGCCGCCGCAGCTGATCCAGGTGCTCTGATACCACCCTGAATTCCGCCGACTGCACAACGCCCGCTGCAATCCGCATCTGTTCCGGCAGATCTCCCAGAAAACACTCCTGGAGTCGCTCCCCCAACCAACCGGCTCGTCGCATGGAGAATTCCGCCTGCAGCTGACAGAACCAGTTCTGCAGTACACCCGCTCCCGATTCTGCGGCAGTTGTGACAGCAGCTTCGCCAGCAATCGCAGCCGCTGTACCACCGAGGACATCCACAGCGGTATGCATCACCGCCTGCCCCGCCAGTGGAGCAAGCAGGTCACCAGCCGGACCGAAGCCCAGAGAAAACATGACCGCACTGGTCACAGGACGAACTGCTGCCGAAACCTGATTCACTCGTCCCAGTACTGCAAACACCTGCGGTCGTTCACACTCCATTCTCCGCATCGTACTGTCCACTACCGTCTGCAGTTCGCGTTGCAGGTCACACTCCTCATGATCCAGCTGCAGTCTGCGGATCAGCTGTTCCACGGCGTCACCTGTGAGCAGTGCAGCAATCCGCTCCTGCAATTCCCCGCTGCCCGCCCCTGCCAGCTGCTGCAACTTGTCGTGCGTTTGTTCCACAGTCTGCAGAATGAGCAGCCACTCCTGCTCTCGATACCGCGCAAGTCCATCCTCATGCTGCCTGCCCTGCCTGCCCTGCTCTCTGCCGCTCAGTCTGCGGATTGGCTGCAGCAGCACATCGCCGGCCGCCCCATAAAAGCGATTGATGGCCTGCGCCCACGCGGGCTGTCGCTGCTTCCACCAGTCCCGCAACACATCGATCACACTGGCCACCGGAACAGATGGCCAGCGTTCGAGAAGAATCAAACCGTTTTCCGACTCCACGCCAGTGACGCGCTGCAGTCGCCTGGCGGCCGATTCCACCTGCTCCAACCACGCCGGAATACCATTTACCGGATCCAGCAATGCTGCCACAGATCCTCGCAAGGAGCGAATGCGGAGCTCACCCGCCGGCAACTGACACAAAT
>JALRDR010000167.1 GCA_023262145.1 Planctomycetaceae bacterium
GACGCATCTTCGCGAAGAAAAAGCATCCCTGATTCGTCTGCGTTTTACGATTATGTGCCGTCTCCGCATTCAGAGAGTCGTATGTTTTGCCGCAGATCGAACAATTGGCGAAAGAGAGATTTGCTGCATCACCAGCAATTCAGATCTTGTAGCCTTTTATTCAGTCCCGGCGCCGGGCTTTTACTTTTCAGGATGTTCATCCTGTATTATTCGGCAGGGATGCCGATCAAAGCAATCACTTGTTATGACGTCGTATGGCGAGTATTCCTTTGACTGGCCGTCAAACCAACCCTGCGTTTCGGAATACTTACCATTACTTGAATTCAATGGGTGACCTGTTTGCCGGAGCAGGGCTGCTGCTTGCAGCCACTGCAACGCGAGGCGTTGAGTGTTCTGCACTGAACTTTTCGAAGCAGCTGAATTCAGGTCATGCTTGCTGAACCGTCACATGCGAGGCGTTGCAGGAACTCAGGCGATCATCGATGAAGAACAGAATTCAGGGCTACATAAAACGAGCACGTTTCGAATACTTGATGTGGAATTGGCGACGTCAGTCGCGCAGGAACACCCGCCGAATCCAGCAGTGGCAGCAGTCCTTTCAGGCATCCTCTGCAGAAGTCGTGCTCGGTGCACATCTTGCTCTTGCGGGTGGTGTGCGCAACCACTTACTTGCAATCAAACGATTCTCTCGCCTGAATGTTGAGCTTGTTCCCACAGAAGAACAGCTGCAGAAATGGGGCATCCAGCCGTTCTATGCCTCGGCGCAGCATGTGCAGCAGTTTGTGGAAACACCGCCACCGCCCACTGCATTTGCAGTACACACGCACGTCTTCCCGCAACTCATCAACTGGGCGAAGCTGCATGCTCCCGGGAAGCTCCGCTGGGTGCATACGCACCATCTTTACTACTACCCCGAACATGGCGAGACCGGACTTGAACCATGGCAACAACGCCTTAATGAGGCAATGATCGACGGAGCCCGTAATGCAGATGTCTGCCTCAGCGTAAATCGGTGGGAGCAGGAAATGCTGCTGCGAGACTACGGAATTCGTGCTCACTTCGTTCCCAATGGTGTCGACGTGGAAAAAGCTGATTCGTCGAAGCCAGATCGATTCCTCAAAAACAATCGAATTACCGCCCCCTTTGCTCTCTGGGTCGGCCGCCTCGACCCAGTGAAGAATCCGCTTGCTTTTGTAAAGCTCGCATTGGAGCACCCCGAGCTTTCTTGTGTCATGATCGGCGGTATTAGCAAGGACGACATTCGGCGGGAGTACAATACGGAGCCACCTGCCAACCTCAAGCTGTTACCAGCGTTTTCTCACGAGCAGACACTTGATGCGATTGCAGCGTGCAAAGCACTGGTCGTTACCAGCCATCGAGAAGGGCTGCCAACGCTGGTGATGGAGGGAATGGCCTTGAGGCGTTCGATCGTAATCCCCCAGGAGCGAGGCTGTATGGACGCCACAGATGGAGCAACGTGTGCACGCATTTACGCCCCCGAGAAATCGGGGGATCTGAATGAGAAAGTACTGTCTGCCATGGCAGACAGTACTTCCAATGCTGCAGGACGAGAACGAGCAGTGGAGGTGCTTGACTGGAGAGTAATCACTCGCACTCTGGATGAGATCTACAAGGGAAAGGTGCCTGACTCGAGCCCCACTGCGACGCTGTAAGCAACGGTCTGAAATCTGCCGTCAGTGACGAAGCTTACAATATCTGGTGGATTCCATTCATTCCCCCAGACAAATCAATTCCTTCAGCGTTCGAGCGTACAGACGGCCTTCGCTGTATGCGAGGCTCGATAACGTCCATGTCTGTCCGGCCGGGCCAAGGTCACTGATCGAGACCAGGGCAGTCTCATCCAGTTTCTCTGCATTCCACCGCACGACGTAAACGACACCGGTCATCGTCGGCATGTACAGATAGTCTCCCACCACAATCGGACTGGCAGCCGATACATGCCCCCAGCCGTTCAGTTTTGCTCGGGCATCCTGGCACACAACAAATCCGTCATTGTTTCTGACGTCGTTCTCAATCGCCCGGTCCCACAGCAAAGTCTCCTGCTCCGCATTACGCACGACCTGAACCGGCACCTGCAGATACTCCAGTCGACTCGTCGACAACTGCACCCGCCCCAGCAGAAATTCATTGTGCGTGCGGAAATAATGATAGTCACCCACCAGACAGTTGGTGTGGTAGGTTGTGGGACGCTGTCGCTTTGGATCCCCCGTCAGAGAATCTCCACCAGTTACATACCGACCGTCTGACCAGCGACGCAATTGAATTTCTTCCGTCAGCGATCGTGCCGAATCCACCTGCCCGGTATTCAGATTGATCAGCTGATGCTGCATCCCCACGAACGCAGCCGCCTGATTTCCACGCCAGACAGCATTCTGATGCGCTGCATAACCAGCAATCGGCAGCTCTCGCAGAGTCTGACCGGTGCGAGCGTCAAGCAGCGATAACCCATACGGCTCCTCCGGGGGCTGATGCCCTCCGCCTCGTCCCGTCAGAATGCATGGGGTACCGTCCGCCGTCCGATTCAGCATCGAAAGCGAATGCACGGAA
>JALRDR010000196.1 GCA_023262145.1 Planctomycetaceae bacterium
GCCTGGCTCCGATTCCGGTCCCCGCGATTCAAGTCGGTCCGGTGTGCAACGGTTGTGAACTGCGCCGACCCGCAAAACTCCTCATGTTGCATCAAGGCATCATCACGCACGTTGATCCGGAGCAGAAACATGGGAGCGACAAGTTGCCTTGCTCCTCAATCTGAATCCAGCTCCCCAATCCAGCTCCCCAATCCGGCTCCTCAGGTCAGCCGATTCCTTTCTTCCGCACAACTCCCCACAGCGAGCATTCTCGCCATCTCGCCAGACGCCCGTACTTGACTCCCTGACTTAACCTGAGAAGCTCCTCCCCACGCCTTTTCTGATGGTTCGATTCGCCGATCGCGTTGGAGCCCACCATGTCGTCACCTTCGCATGACCGCCCCCGATCTGTTCCTGCACTGCTGTTGCTTATGCTGGGGTTCTCACAGCTGTTCTTCCCGCAGGGCTATGCTGATGAGATCCGCCTGCAACCAGGCGACCATATTGCCATCGTTGGCAATACGCTCGCGGATCGCATGCAGCACGCGGCATGGCTCGAATCGCTCCTGCATTATTACCTGCCCGAGCACCATCTGATTGTGCGTGATCTGGGATTCAGCGGCGACACCATTACGACGCGACCTCGTTCCGATAATTTTGGGAGTCCCGAGGAATGGCTGCAGAAGGTGAGAGCCGACGTGGTCATCGCCTGCTTTGGCTACAACGAATCATGGGCCGGTGAAGCAGGTCTGCCGGCTTTTCGCAGCGAGCTGACCGGATGGATTCAGCAGCTGAAGAACACCAGCTTCAATGGCCGAAGCCCCCCACGGATTCTGCTTTGCTCCCCCACCTGTTTTGAAGATCTGCACCTGCCAGCTCTGCCCGACGGCGTGGAAATCAATGCCCGTCTGCAGAAGTATGTCAACGAAATGCAGACCATCGCAGCAGAACACAGCGTTGCCTTCGTGAATCTGTTCGCTCCCACCTCCGCCGCCGTCGCTGCCCGTAATTATGACACCAGCCAGATTCGAAATCTGGAGGGCATTCGCCGCGACCGTTTCGGTTCAGATGTCAATCCGCAGACCGATCCGCTTCATCCCGAGCTGACCATCAACGGCGTCCATCTGAACGATCATGGAAACCATCTTGTTGCTCAGACAATTGCCGCCGCGTTGATACCAGCCGGCAATAAACCGATCCCCGAGCGACTGCAGTCAATCCGTGCAGCTGTCCTGAAGAAAAATCTTTGCTGGCATAATATTTATCGCGCAACCGATGGTTACAGCGTGTTCGGAGGACGTTCCGGCCTGCGATTTGTGGGTGGTCAGACCAACTTTGAGGTGATGCAGCAGGAGCTTGCCATTCTGGAGGCGATGACTTCCAATCGGGATGCTGTCATTCACGCAGCAGCACGCGGTGCACACATCGCCCCCGACGACGCGAATCTGCCCGGCCCGTTGACTGTACAGACCAACAAACCGGGACGTCTGCAGGAAGGTCGGCATCAGTTTCTGGGAGGCCTGCAGGCGATCGAGAAGATGACTGTTCAGCCCGGCATGCAGGTCAACCTGTTCGCCTCTGAAGAGATGTTTTCCGACCTTGTCAATCCAGTCCAGAGTGCAGTTGATCCCGACGGCCGCCTCTGGGTCGCTGCGTGGCCAACATACCCGCACTGGAATCCGCTGGAAGCGATGAATGACAAACTGCTCATCCTTCCGGATGATGACGGTGATGGAGTTGCCGATCGCTGCATTACCTTCGCCGATGGACTGCACAACCCGACAGGGTTTGAGTTCTGGAATGGCGGCGTACTTGTTGCGATGGCCCCGGACATCTACTTTCTGAAGGATCTGGACGGCGACGGCCACGCAGACATCAGACAACGAGTTTTCCACGGGCTTGATTCAGCAGATACACATCACACAGCCAACGCCTTTGTGATGAGCCCCGGCGGCAAGTTCTACTTCAGTCGCGGCATTTTTCACGCAGAGAACTTCGAGACTCCATGGGGGCCCACAAAACGTTTTGGAACCGGCGGAACCGGAGTCTACGAATGGGATCCGCAGACCTTCGACATCAACTTCCATTTTCCAATCGGCCCGAACCCACATGGCGACGTGTTTGATCAGTGGGGCAATCAGTTTGCAACCGATGGAACCGGCGGAACAGGAAATCACATCAGCTTTCCAGGCCGAGGAGCCCCGGGGCAGCTTTATACAAAACGTGTTCGGCCTGTACCGGCAATCACAATTCTGGACAGCGAACACTTCCCGGAAACCAGTCGCGGCAACCTGCTGATTGCAAATGTGATCGGGTTTCAGGGAATCACCCAGTACCAGTTTGAGAAACGTGGTGCCGGTTTCTTTGCTGTCGAAACAGACCCGATTCTGTATTCCTCGGATCCGAATTTCCGCCCCAGTGACCTGGAGATTGGCGGGGACGGAGCGTTGTATGTGCTGGACTGGCAGAACCCATTGATTGGCCATATGCAGCACAACCTGCGTGACCCCAGTCGAGACCATCTGCACGGGCGAATCTACCGCATCATGGCCACAGACCGGCCGCTGCAGAAAAACCTGCAACTCACAACAGCGTCAACAGCCGAAGTCGTCGCTGCGCTATCCCGTACGACTCTGGCCGAACGTTACCGTGCCCGACTGGAACTGAGCCGACGCAGCTCTGCCGAAATACTCTCCGCCACTGCAGAAAGAAAACGGCAACTGGACGTCGCATCTCCGAAGAATGCACGTGATCTGCTGGAACTGCTCTGGACAACGCTGCGCGTGCGACAGCCCGACTATGATCTCCTGGAACAGTTACTGGATTCTCCGGTGGCCGATGCCCGCGCAGCAGCATTGCGTGTGTTGCGTGACATTGCTCGAGATATCTCTCTCACCCCGACCGCCCCCGCAATCACTGCTCTTGACCGTGCCAACGCTGGGATCCCGGTTTCCTTCGATGAGCACTCGACATCCGAACGAACTGTAGCCTCCTTTGAAGAGAAACTGCTCCGACTTGCTGAGGATTCGGACCCGCAGGTGCGAGCTGATGCGGTCGTCGCAGCCTCGTTTACACGCGGACCTCTGGCGGCAGAGATCCTGTTTCGAGCGCTTCAGACTGAGCAGGATGAACAGCTGACATTTGTGATCACTGAAGCAAGTCAGGTGATTGACCTGCGGCAGGCTGTCCGCCTGACGCTCGCCGCAGGCCGAAAACTTTCCCCGGCAGCCCGGGCGTGGGCCGTGTCCGAAGCGAGTCTGGCGGAACTGCAGCAAATGGAACCTTCTGAGGCCGTTTATCGGGCGATTCTGACTCGTGACAGTGTCCCGGTGGAAGTCCTGCAAAATGCCTTGAGTGGGCTCGCGACAGTACAACAGAGATCTGAGATTGAGCAGCTGTTTGAACTCATCGAAGAACTGAATGAACGCGCAGGCACCAGCGTTCTGAACAGCCTCGTTCGCCTGCTGGCTCATCAGCCGCCAGATCAGCTGCAGAAAGTTCGCGACCGTATCGCTGCCATCGCCACCACGGCAGTGTCAGCAGAGACGCGACGCGTCTGTATTGCCGCATGGATGAATGCGGACGGAGCAGCGACGGCAGTCATCACTGCGGGAGAGCAGGGCACACTGGAGTGGCGTGAGATCTTTGCCGCAGGTGCACTGGTCACCAGCCACGATGCTCAGCGAAGTCTGGTCGCCAGTCTGCTGGTGCGGATTCCGGAGCTTCCCGGAGCAGGTGAAGAAGCCATTCGTGTCACTCCGGGGCTGGCAGTTGATTTCTTCGCTCCGCACCAGACCAATGTTGCCATTGAAACACTGGAGCAACTGCAGCCACGTGCCAGCGGAACGGCCACCTCCATTGTGATGGACCAGCCCATTCTCTCACAGCGGGATGCATTCGCCCTCCGATTCCGTGGTCACTTGCAGGTACCCGTCGGCGGGGAATACCACTTCTTCCTGAGCAGCGATGACGGTTCCCGCATGTATCTTGATGGCGAGTTGCTGATCAATCATGACGGACTGCATGGAATGACGGAAAAACAGGGTAACGCCACGCTGCAGGCCGGGCTGCACCCTTTGATTGTCACTTACTACGACAACGGTGGCGACGACGGACTCTCATTGCACTGGTCAGGCCCGGGAATTGAACGACAGCCGTTACCACCCGAATCACTCGTCACCACCGCCGACAGCACGCTGCAGGAACTGGCCGTCAGTGCACTCGTCGGCCTGCCGGTTGATCAGAAGCAACAGTTGCAGCTGCTGATCCGCATGCTGCAGAACAAACAGTCCGTCACATCCGCATTTACTGCACTGTCCAGCCTGCCGACTACAGCGTGGACTGACGCCGCAGCGGTGGATATCGGGACCATCTGTGTCGAGTGGTTAGCCCGTCAGCCGACTCGCGAACGCAACACTGCCGCAGCGGAGGTTGTGCTGGCATTGGCAGAAGTTGTGCGTGACAGGTTGCAGGGCCCTGCCTTACAGAGCTTTGAATCGGCACTGTCCGCCGTCGTCGTTCCCGTAGTCGCACTGGGCACAGTGGAGGAACGAATGATCTATGATCGCGAAATGCTGATTGTCAAAGCCGGCAGTCCGATTGTTCTGAAGTTATCCAATTCTGACAGGATGCCACACAACATTGCCATCCTGCGCCCGGGAACACTCGCCGAAGTCGGTGAGCTGGCGGAGGCAACCGGACGAGACGTGGATGCCGCCACCCGAAATTTCATTCCTGCCACGGAAAGTATTCTCGCTGCCAGCCGACTGTTGCAGCCAGGCCAGAACGATGCCGTCTTTCTTGAAGTCCCGCAGCAGGAAGGCATTTATCCTTATGTCTGCACTTACCCCGGGCACTGGCGAAGAATGTACGGGGCAATGTACGTCGTCGAGGATCCCGAACGCTTTGCTGCGAATCAGGCGGAATACATTGCAGCACATGACCTGCAAATCGCGGATGAGTTGCTGAATCTGCTTGGACGGAACACGGAATGGACGCTGCAGGACCTGCAGGATTCCGTCGGGCATCTGCATCATCGGGCAAACAACTTTGCCGTCGGGCGTAAACTGTTCACCGCTGCCGCATGTGCCAGCTGCCATCAACTGCAGCAGATCGGTACCCCACTGGGGCCGGACCTTGCAAAACTGCCAGCAGAGTACAAACCCCGCGATGTACTGGACCACATCCTCAATCCATCGAAAACCATCGCCGAAAAGTACCGCTCGCGAGTACTCGTTCTGAAGTCCGGAAAAGTGCTCACAGGACTGGTGGTCGCAGAAGACAATGGCATCCTGCAAGTGATCGATAACCCGCTCGCACCGGATCAGCGGCAGCAGATCCACCTTGACGACATCGAAGAAATCAGCCCGAGCAATCTCAGCATCATGCCCAAAGGAGTCCTGAATAAGCTCAACCAGGAGGAAATCCGTGACCTGCTGGCATTTGTGATCGCGGGAGGAAACGTTGAGAATCCTTTGTTTGGCAAGGAATCCCATCAGCATTAGCGATGCTGCACACCTGTCCTGAAGCGGTTTTGTGGTCAGATCAACGGATGCGTCCAAAGATCTTCGGGAACTGAGCTCACCGAAGGTTCTCAGAATGGGGAACGTACCTGCGTCGAAAGCGGACTGTTGCGGCCTCAGGATCGCTCCTGGAGTGCAGAAATGGCCCGAATTTGGTCCAGACCCC
>JALRDR010000202.1 GCA_023262145.1 Planctomycetaceae bacterium
ATTGCCAACGAGGGTACACCCTTCAGGCAGGTTCTTGGCTGACCCCGCCCCGATTGCACTGCTGAAGAATAACTGTTGGATTCAATGACTGACCTGATCAGCGGTTACAGTCACGACGCATGCAGAACGGAACTCTCCTGCTGTGCTGCGCCGATCATGTTCCCGTGGAGATCCTTATGGTTCGCTGTGTATTGCTGCGTCTGCTGCCGTCACTTTTTTTTATCCTCTGCTGTGACTCAATCTGGTCTCAGGAACGCCCACCAAATCTGATTCTGATTCTGGTCGACGACCAGGGGTATTATGACCTTGGTTGTTATGGCGCCACAGAAGTCAGGACTCCGCATATTGATCTGCTGGCCGCGGAGGGTATTCGGTTCACTGACTACTATGCCGCCGCACCGATCTGCAGCCCTTCTCGCGCCGGACTTCTGACGGGTTGTTATCCGCGTCGAGTGGGTAATGAGTCGTGGGTGCATCGCGCAGATTCACGCTTCGGACTGCATCGCGATGAGCTGACAATTGCGGAACTGCTGCAGCAGCAGGGCTTCGCCACTGCCTGCATCGGAAAATGGCACCTCGGATTTCACGAACCATTTCTGCCTCGAAATCAGGGGTTCGATCACTATTTTGGCCTGTTGCACAATCTGGATCCGGTGGAGACGATTTACTTTGATGAGCTGGGCGGGGTCCCGTTGCTTCGTAATGATCAGGTGGTCGCTCGCCCCGCCGACCCTGCAACGCTCACAAAGCTGTACACCGACGAAGCAATCCGGTTCATGGAAGAGTATCAGGATCGTCCCTTCTTCCTGTATCTGCCACACACAATGCTGCACAACCCATTAGGCGTGAGCGAGGAATTTGAGGGCAGTTCGGACTGGGGTGAATACGGCGATGCGACACAGGAACTGGACCATCATGTGGGACGCCTGATGCAGGCACTCCAGGACCTGCATCTGGATCAGAACACTGTAGTGATTTATGCATCGGACAATGGGCGTGGCCCGGGGCGAAGTGAAAGCCAACCGATTCAGGGTCACAAACTGTCCACATGGGAGGGCGGGATTCGAGTCCCGGCGATCGCCTGGGGTCCGGGTTGTGGGCTGCAGTCAGATGTTCAGTCACCAGCAGTAATACGTGCGATGGACTGGTATCCCACGCTCGCCAGTCTTGCCGGGGTCGAGGTGCCCGCAGATCGTGTCATCGATGGACGCGACCTGCTTCCATTGTTGCGCGGCGAAACTGACTTCGTGCCGCCACCTTCGAAAAAACTGTCACTGAACGCAGCGGTGCCGTTGCGGCGTCCGTGGAATCCTGCCGGGGAATGGAAACCCCTGATAAATCGCTTCGAATACCACGAAGCGTTCTTTTATCACGGCAGTCAGGGAGCCCTGGCGGCGGTTCGCTGGCGACAATGGAAGCTGCTGCTGAACCCGGCACCTGTACTCTATGACCTTGTGGCTGATCCCGGCGAAACGACACCCGTACGCAATCCGGAGACCATTCGCAAACTCCGCGGCATGGCAATCCTGTTTCAGGAAGAAATGCGTCTGCATGCTCGCCCGCCAGGTGAAGTCACTCCGCAGACTATTCAGGGGATCACTGAAGTTTCTTCAGAACTGCAGGCTCGACTGAACCAGCAGCAGAATCTGGTTTTTGCCCGTTATGGAGACCGCGAACTGGAACTGGATCTCTATCGTCCCAGGGATGCCTGGGGCAAACTCCCGGCGATCATCTGTATCCACGGTGGAGGATGGTGGAAAGGGGATCGGCTGAGCCACACGCCGCTGGCTCAGCATCTTGCAGCACGAGGATTCGTAACCGCAGCCATCTCCTATCGGCTCAGCGGAGAAGCGCCATTTCCCGCAGCAATCCACGACTGCAAGGCTGCCGTACGCTATCTGCGGGCTCACGCAGACGAATTCGGCATCGACTCCGATGGCTTTTTTGCGCTATCAACACAACCGAAAAAAGCGCTGGTCATCGGCGCGGGTTATATTGCCGTCGAAATTGCTGGTGTATTACATGCTTTAGGAAC
>JALRDR010000283.1 GCA_023262145.1 Planctomycetaceae bacterium
GTGGGAGCCACCATGAACTCAGTGCTGCGAAATTCACCGGACGGCAGCTGGCACTGGACCATTCTGTTGCTGCTGGCCACCTGCAGTGCGCCCATGTCAGCTCAGGCCACTGAACCGCTCTCCTTCAACCGAGACATCCGCCCGATCCTTTCAGAGAAGTGTTTTCAGTGTCACGGACCGGATTCCGTATCCCGCGAGGCTGACCTGCGCCTGGATACAGCCGCCGGCCTGAGTTCTGTCACCACAGCAAAAGGTGCTGACACAGCAGAGCTGCTGCGACGCATCAACCATCAGGATCCGGGGCAGCTCATGCCGCCTCCGGATTCCGGCCGGGAACTGACACCTGCCGAAATTGAACGACTGCAGCTCTGGATTGAACAGGGGGCATCGTGGCAACAGCACTGGGCGTTTCTGCCTCCGATTCGTCCCGCTCCCCCGCAGGTCTCCGGTACTGCTCAGGTGCAGAATCCAATTGATCAGTTTGTGATTGCACGGCTTTCCGAAACCGGTCTGCAGCCAGCCGCTCCTGCAGACAAGGCAACACTGATTCGCCGTGTTACTTTTGACCTGACAGGATTGCCGCCCACGCCTTCAGAAGTGGACGCTTTCCTGCAGGACAATTCTGCTCAGGCCTGGCAGCGTGTGGTCGATCGCCTGCTTGCCTCACCGCATTACGGCGAGCGCATGGCCACCATCTGGCTGGATGCAGCTCGCTATGCTGACAGTCACGGTTACAGCCTTGATCGCCGTCGAGTCATGTGGCCGTGGCGTGACTGGGTCATTTCCGCATTCAACCAGAACCTGCCCTTCGATCAGTTTACTGTGGAACAGATTGCCGGAGATCTGTTGCCGGATGCTACGATCGCGCAGCAGGTTGCCACTGGTTTTAACCGCAATCATCCGATTCAGAGTGAGGGTGGGGTGATCAACGAAGAGTATCGGGTGGAAACGGTGGTCGATCGCGTGGAGACAACGGCAGCAGTCTTCCTTGGCCTCACCCTGGGGTGTGCTCGCTGTCACGACCACAAGTACGACCCGATCTCTCAGCAGGACTTCTACCAGTTCTACGCGTTGTTCAATAACGTCCCGGAGACGGCTCACGTGGGCAACCGCGACAACGATGCCGACAAGCCAATGCTGCAGGCCGCATCCGTTCTGCAGCAGACACAAATCGCGCAGCTGCAGCAACTGATCGCCGCAGCAGAGGCAGACTTGCAGCAGCAGCAGACCGAACAATTTCCTCCTGTCGAAACCATCTGGATCGACGATGAACTACCGCAGGGAGCAAACGCTTTCGGAAATGGTGGCGGGCCTCAGGAATTCCTGTTCGTCAGCAGCAACACGGCACCAGTATTCTCCGGGAAGAAAGTCTCTCAACGAGAAAGCATGGGGCGCGGGCAGCATGGCTTCGAGGGAGCTCAGCCACTCACAATTTCCGCTGGCACAAAGCTGTTTACCTGGGTTTACCTGGATGCGGACAATCCGCCCCAGGAAATCATGCTGCAGTTCAACGGCCCCAAAGGCTGGGAACATCGTGCCTGGTGGGGGAAGAACCTGATCGAATGGGGGACCGACGGCAGCAGCAGTCGCCTTTCCATGGGGCCACTTCCCGACACGGGCAAATGGGTTCGTCTGGAAGTGGATGCCGCTGCCGTGGGGCTGACACCGGGATCACAGCTCACCGGCTGGGCCTTCACGCAATTCGATGGTCGGGTCTACTGGGACAGATCCGGAATTGTCAGTACGCCGGTATCACCGGCCGCAGCTCGTCTGAATGAGCTGCGTGCAGAGCTGGAGACACTTCAGCAGGAGCTCCCCACGGTCATGGTGATGGCTGAACTAAGCCCACGCCGCCCCACGTATATTCTGACACGGGGACAGTACGATCAGCCCTCATCCACAGAGGTGCAGCCGCAGTTACCGGAAGTCCTCGGCGTACTCGCTCCCAGTCATCCGGATCGACAGCACGCTGATCGACTTTCATTGGCACGATGGCTGGTTTCAGAACAGAACCCACTGACGGCCCGCGTGACCGTCAATCGACTCTGGCAGCTGTGCTTCGGTGCCGGGCTGGTGGCAACCCCCGAAGACTTTGGCTCTCAGGGAGCGTTGCCGACGCATCCTGAACTTCTGGACTGGCTGGCAACCGAGTTTGTTCGCAGCAGCTGGGACACCAAAGCCATGCTGCGGCTGCTGCTGACCTCCGCCACTTACCAGCAGTCGTCTGTGATCACTCAACAGCATCTCGAAATGGATCCCCGCAACCAGCTGCTTTCGCGAGCTGCCCGGTTTCGCCTGCCGGCAGAGATGCTGCGTGATAATGCCCTGGTGGTAAGCGGACTGCTGGAATCACGACTCGGCGGACCCAGTGTTTACCCGTACCAGCCTCCGGGATTGTGGGACGATGTGGTCTACGGCAACGTTCCCGGGTTCCAGCAGGATCACGGCTGGAAACTGTATCGCCGCAGCCTGTACACATACTGGAAACGTTCAGTGCCACCACCAAATCTGCAGATCCTTGACGCCCCGTCACGGGAAGCGTGCGTCCTGCAGCGATCGCGCACCAATACACCGCTGACATCTCTGGTGCTGATGAATGATCCCACATTCGTGGAGGCAGCGCGATGCCTTGCCGAACGTGCTCTGCGGGAGGTCGCTGGCGATGACGAACAGCGATTGCGGTGGTTGGTCCGGATCACAACATCTCGAACACCCACTGACCAGGAATTGCCGCTGCTGCTGGCTGCTCTGCAGCAAAGCCGTGAGCGTTACCAGGCAGATCCGCAGGCTGCAGAGCGATTGATGACAGTCGGTGAGTATCCCTGGGACCAGCAACTGGATTGCACCGAGATCGCCGCTTTTGGCAGCGTCTGCAGTGCACTTCTGAACACAGACGAAGTGATCAGCAGGAATTGAGACAGCATGATCAGCAATGAACTTCAGACAGCCATCACACGTCGCGCACTGCTCTCACAGTCCGCCTGCGGGATCGGAGCAACCGCGCTGTCCAGTCTGCTTTCCGACGATCGCGTGCAGGGTGCCACGATGTTCGGAAACGGCCCGGCGAAACGTGTGATTTATCTGTTCCAGAGCGGTGCACCTTCGCAGTTCGAACTGTTCGACCATAAACCCGGACTGGATGACCTGCATGGTACAGAACTGCCTGCTGAATTCTTCGCAGGCCAGCGGCAGACAGGGATGACCGCCACTCAGAAGAAACAGGTATGCCGCTCGATCTACGAGTTCCGGAAACACGGTGACAGTGCGGCTGAAATCAGCGAAAACCTGCCCCACCTGGCCAGTGTGGCCGATGACCTCTGCATCATCCGCAGCATGCAGACACAGGCAATCAATCATGACCCGGCCATCACGTTTTTTCAGACCGGTTTCCAGCAGGCTGGACGCCCCAGCATGGGTGCCTGGATCAGCTATGGGCTGGGAACAGAGAATCGTGATCTGCCCGCCTACGTGGTGATGATCTCTGAAGGCAGTGCCCTGCGCGACTCGCAGGCACTCTACGATCGACTTTGGGGCAATGGGTTTCTGCCCTCCGCACACCAGGGGGTTAAGTTTCGTGCCAAAGGTGATCCTGTGCTGTACCTGTCCAATCCAGCAGGGGTCAGTTCTGCGCAGCGTCGCGACATCCTGGACCTGACCAACGCTCTGAATCAGCAGCATTTTGATCGACTGGGAGATCCCGAAACACTGGCGCGCATTCGCCAGGCCGAGCTGGCTTTTCGCATGCAGACATCCGTTCCGGGTCTGCTGGACACTTCCAGCGAACCGCAGCATGTGTTTGATCTGTACGGTGACAACTCACGAATTCCCGGCACATACGCAGCCAACTGCCTGCTTGCTCGTCGGCTTGCCGAGCAGGGAGTTCGCTTCATTCAGTTGTACCATCGCGGCTGGGATCAGCACGGTGACCTGCCCCGCGACCTGCCGCTGCAATGTGGCGATATCGACCAGCCCTCCGCCGCACTGATCACCGATCTGAAGCAGCGGGGAATGCTGGACGAGACGCTCATCATCTGGGGTGGCGAATTTGGCCGAACTGTATATGCCCAGGGCGGGTTGAACATGGAACGCTATGGACGCGACCACCATCCCAGATGCTTCAGTATGTGGATGGCTGGCGGCGGGATCAAGAGTGGCATGACCTGGGGCCAGACAGACGACTTTTCCTTCAACGTCGTGGAGAACCCTGTGCATGTTTATGATCTGCACGCCACCATGCTGCATTGCCTTGGCGTCAATCATGAACGTCTGACCTACAAGTTCCAGGGCCGCAACTATCGGCTTACCGATGTCCACGGTCGTGTGATTGAGGAACTGCTGGCCTGAATACGGCCCGCCTGACTGGAATCTGCAGTCGCATCCATGTCTTCCCTGCTGGTACTTTCGCACCACGACAGTCACCCGCTGCACCTTCAGAGCAACAAGCAACCTGTCATTCCATGCAGCTGCACCTGAAACCGGAAACGCTCCAACGCTATGGTCTGCCGGATATCGCTTATCCGCTTCCGATCGCAGCGCTTTCAGCGGCCGTTTCCGCACAGGCGGAGCTCCCATTAGCCGAAATGCTGTTCGCGCTGCAAAACCTGTCTTACAACGATCCGTACATCTGGAAATCGCTGGAATCTGCGATGAATCGACTGGCGGAGCTGGTCAGCGAGGACGTCGAGGCACCCCCGACTGAGGCTCAGCTGTTGCCAGTCGGCAGTGAAACGTGGTGGCTCGAACTCGGGCCCGTGGATCTCACAAAAAAACTGGTCGCCATTCTTCGCGGCGACGAGATCGTTGCAGCCATCTGTCCGCGGGATGACGGTCGACTGCGAATTGCAGTCTATCGACCACTGGATGCGTCCAGCCTCTCGTCGCTGCTGGCTGCGAGCGTGCATCCGGATCCGGAATATGGAGTGTGCATGCGTCCGAACAACTGGGAGTATCTTGTCGATGCATCGTTCGGGATGGGCAACAGCCTCGCCTCTCTCGAAGAACAATCATGTCTGCAAGTGTTCTCGGATCAGAATGAGGCCCCAGCGGATGAACCGCCACCGCAGTGGAGAACGGCTCAACCACCGACACCACGACCGCAGCTTGTCGTCGCGGCAGAAATCTGCGTCTTTTACACGCTCTCAAACGAAGCAGATTCCAGGACAGAATAATCAGCTCCAGATCAGAGATCAGCTCCTGATCTCCGCCTGCCACCCGGATTACTCTGCGTCCGGATTACTCGGATGACAGCCGACGCAGTCACACTGCATCTGGAACAGCTTCAGGCAGACGCGGAAATGCATGATTCAGGTCGGAAGGAAGTCTTCAATCGGCCCCACTCGATCTGGTGGCAATCACCGTCCGCGTTGCCATGGGAACAATCAGATCAGCAGCGATCGCCCGGAGTGATTGAGGAAGGGCATTGGCATGTGACAATTCGCATCGCAGGCCCCGATCATTCTGCATCAGGCCGTATTCAGCATTTCGCAGCCACCGTGCCCGTGTGCCGACTGCTGCTGAGTTTTCTGGCCAGCAGGGATGCTGTGAGTGCGGTGCCAAGAACGAATCCGATCACTCCCCCGCCCATTGAACCAACAGACTGCAGGATCACTTTCATGATGGTTCCGGGGATGAGTCCCACCAGATAGCAGAATACGATTACCAGTGCATTGGGCAGCCGCTTGCGAAATGCCGGCCAGACGAAACTGGACACCGTATTGAAGATGGAAAAGCAGGCCAGAAGTACATAGAACCGAGCGCCGTGGAGGTGCTGCTGTAATTCCACAAGTGCCGCCAGAACGGCAAAATCAACGATCAGAATACCGTCAGCCACTCGATCATTCAGGGTTTGTGCTTCAAGGTCTGAAGGAGAGTTCATTGTGAGGTTGCTTCTGAGCATGGGACTACTCCGTCTGTCATTCCGTCACATCGTTCTGCATTGATTGCCTGAAACGCAGCACGGTTGTGTCATTGATTATTAATCGATGACAAACGGGACTGCAAAACGAAGCGTCTCTTTTTGGCCAGACACGAACGTTGACAAAAAGCGACCGAAAAGCGTTCCGGAATCATCGGTTCAACCCGAACTCATGGCACGGAGCATATTCGTCCAGCCGGACAAATATCAGGCAATCCTGCACGACTTCCGGTGCTGGTTGCACCGGTCAGTTGCCGGACGGCATCATCTTGCCTGATCAGCCGCCTCAACTGCTGTCACTTCCAGCCGATATGGATGGGCCGGGCCGCCACGATCGTGTGCATCCTGAATGACAAGCAGATGTGTTCCGGGCGCAAGCGACAATTGCAGGAACGAATCTCGCGACCCTGACCGATCATCGCTTTGTTGAATGACATTTCCGGCGGCACTATACAGGGTCAGCAGGGAATCGAGCCCCGAACCAAGTTCAGCAGCAATCACCTGCATCCGAATTGTCTGCGGCTCACTGAGTTCCAGCCGATAGACATCCACGTTGGCGTCGGCATGGATTTCACCGGTCACAAGCTGCGGAACAGACAACAGCTGAGCCTGAGCAAAGGAGTCATTCGGTTCCGCTTCTGCCTGAACAGGCTGTTTCGCACCGATCAGCAGACGTGCCGGAGCTGACTTTCCAGCTGCCGTTTCCACAACAAGCCCCAGCTCGCCGAAAACAGGGTCGTCCGGAAGCACAATTTCCAGCTCCAGCTGCTGATCACCAATCTCCTCAGCCTTCTGCCTGCCGGGGACAGCTGCCGACTCATGCTTCAGCACATTGACCATGACACCTTCGCGGTCCGCTGTGACGGCCTTTGCATCGTTCAGGTTCCAGCCGCGCAGCATCACGCGAGTCGTCGCGCCGGCACTGACACCCGGCGGATTCAGCATTGCCACCCGTGGCGGCAGCGGCGGCGACTCCGCTGCAGGCTCATCCGCCGGCATGAATCCGACAGCCGCCGCAAGCAGAGTACTCAGCAGAAGCAGCTTCACCCGCATCATTCCCCGGCCCGCCCGTCTCTCAAAACCACCTGATCAACCGTATAACGACTCAATCACTTCACCCTCATCAAGAATCGCCACCGGGCGACCGTCCGGAGTATGCAGGTGCGTCGCCGGATCAATGCCGATCGCACGATAGATGGTACAGGCGATATCGGCCGGACTGATCGGAGACTCCGTCACGCCTGCTCCGTCCTTGTCCGTTGCCCCCAGTACGCGTCCCGGAACAACGCCGGCTCCCGCAAACAACAATGACGCTGCCGGCCCCCAGTGATCGCGTCCGACGTCCTTGTTGATCTTCGGCGTCCGCCCGAATTCTCCCATTGCCACCACCAGCACATCGTCCAGAAGTCCGCTGTCGTCCATGTCGCTGATCAGTGCGGAGAATCCACGATCAAAATCCGGCAGCCGGTTTTCCAGCCCTTCCCAGATCTTCGCATGGTGGTCCCAGCCACCAAAGTTGACAGTTACAAAACTGACACCTCGCTCCACCAGTCGTCGAGCCAGCAGACAACTCTGACCAAACGTTGTGCGTCCGTAACGATCTCGCAGTCCTTCCGTCTCGGCATCAATTGCGAATGCATCCCGCGCTTCTCCGGAAAGCACCATTTCCGTCGCACGACGCTGAAACTGACCGTACGCCGCGAGCTGATCGTTCCCTTCAATCCCCCGCGCCAGGCCGTCCACCGCACTCAACAATGACTGCCGCCGATCCACTCGAATCCCGGGCAAGGGCTCAGCCCTTGCAATATCGCGAACGCGATAATCCTGCTGGTTTGGATCGCCAGCCCGAAACGACTCATACCGACCACCCAGAAACGCACTTTTTCCCAGCTCCCAGGTAAACGACGGATTCCGCGGAATTGCCACATAAGGTGGCAACGTGCCGGGAAAACCACTTTCGTGAGCCGCCACGGCTCCCATCGCAGGCCAGTCACCAAATGCCGAACCAAACCGACCGGATAACACCCAGTTCGTTGCCGTTTCGTGGTG
>JALRDR010000331.1 GCA_023262145.1 Planctomycetaceae bacterium
ACGTTCACTGTGAGTAAAGTCATACAGCTTATATGCCACCAGACCAACGATGATCACGATCGGAAGGGCCAGCGCTGTACCGACTGGAAGATGCAGGGGAATCCGATCACGGCGGCAGTACGCTTCAGCAAACAGGCCCAGCGCCGCTGCTGACACCAGACATTTCCAGTCCCATTCCGTCAGATAACCCGCCTGCACCGCTGCAATCACCGGCAGGCTGCCGGCTGCCAGAATCAGCAACAGTTCCGTGCCGGAAGCAAGTCGGACAGACATTCGCTGAACGACAATTTGAATCGCCCACCCTGCAGTCAGCGGCAGCAGCACTGCCAGCAGGCAGACAATCGTCAACCGCCAGGGCACGGGAATACTGTCCGGCAGGGGCACCGCGATGACACTCAGATCTGCGTAAGAGGAGATTTTGCGAATACTGAAACCAACAACCCAGATCGGCAGCATCAGGCTGCTGACAGACCACTCCAGCAGCCGCCTCCCGGCTGTTCTCCGCGGCAGTCCAACCGCAAGCAGTCCCAGCAGCAGGACTACCGATACGGACACCAGTGTCGTGCGACTTTCTTCGCTCAGTGCGTCCGTCACCGCAGGCAGGTAGCAGACGAGCAGCCCCCAGCCCTGCAGCACTGTAACCAGCAGTGGAATCCCGAATCCTGCCGTGAACACTTTCTTCCACGCCTGCTGGACGGTCAGCGCCAGGAGCAGGATCAATGGACAGCAGACCATCGCGAGTGGATATTCGTGATAGCCTGTGAACAGACGTGGTGCCAGCAGAGCCACGAACAGCCCGCCCAGTACTCCACCTGCAGAGATGATCATGAAATAAATGGTCAGGTGACCGGAACCGGGACGCAGGCGGTAAAGTTCACCATGGCAACCCATGCAGCAGGAAAACAGGACAGCGGAACCGATGACGATCTGCATCAGCATTCCGACATTAGCCCCGTTCTGCAGGACTTCGGCGGCAACGGGCAGACTCAGCAGCAGGCAGACTCCGTTTACACCACGGTGGTACCAGCGATCATGTTCAAAGCAGACAATGAAGGTCAGCAGATACAGGCTGAGCGGCAGTACCCACAGAAACGGAACGGTGGCCACATCCAGACACAGTTGATTTGTCACCGCCAGCAACATCACAGAGCCCGCTGCGGATAACAGCAGCCAGAGCAGTTTTGTGAGCAGAGATGGGGCTGCTGAACGGGATTCTGCAGGAACGCTGCTCACGGAGTCTGCCTGCGGCAACTCACTCTGACTGCGCAGAAATCGCCAGCCGCACCAGACCGCCACAGCCACATAAGCAGCGTAGCCCGTTCCCCAGAAGAACACCTGTGTCTGCAGACGCAGCAACGGCTCAAACAGCAGTGGATAGGACATCAGTGCCAACAGAGAGCCGGTATTCGACAGGGCATACAGGCGATACGGCGATCGGCCGGGATACTGCAGACTGAACCAGTGCTGCATGAGCGGTCCGGTTGTGGACAACAGCAGATAGGGGCCACCGACAGCAACAGTCAGCAACAGCAGGATTCGTGACAGCGGAGCATCGTCCGGCCCGGGCTTCCATCCGCTGTCCGGGCTGATCGGCAGGAGCAGCAGGCTGCCGGCCAGCAGCAGAGCATGCAGCGTGACCTGCCGTCGCCGCGACCTGATCCCTGTCAGAAAGTGTGCATACGTGTAGCCCAGCAGCAACAGCAGCTGGAAGAACAACATGCAGACGGTCCAGACGGAAGGACCTCCGCCAAACCATGGCAGAACAAATCGTCCGGTCAGCGGCTGTACCTGAAACAACAGGAACGCGCCCAGAAATACGGTGACAGCAAAGGACCACATCAGCGTTCAGCTCCTGCGCAGGTGAGTGGAGTCTAATCGCTGGCCCGACGTTCCGTCCCTGTATAGGTTCTGAAAAACGGGTGATTCCATGGAAGCTGGTCGGCAGGATTCTGGAATTGTTCGAGATCTTACAGACAATGCGGTCGTTTCCATCCAGGCAAACTTCGCCTGCAGCGAACAGACAGCACCAGCCTGGCCCTGAAAAATCCTCTGATAAGATCTCATCTTGCCACAGGTCGCCGGTACAAAAACAGCCAGAGCCGGTCTATGATGCGCAGTATCCTGCCAATCGAGTCACAACTATCTGAGACTGGCTCCCTGTTCGTTTTGCCCTCACTCATCCTTACAAACTCTTGAAAGAAATCCGATGATTTCAAAGAACCTCCGGACCGCTGCGGCGTGCGCGATGCTGCTGGGAGTGCTGACCGCCTCTGCCTTCGCGCAGTCAGATCGTTCCACAGTCCGCAGCAGCCAGATTCTGCCGCGGGACACCTATCTGCACCTCGGGATTTCAAGTGTGGCAGAACTGCGTGAACGGGGTGGACAGGCTGCTTTTGGCCGCATGATCTACTCCGAGGAAATGGCCGAATTCCGTGACTCCGTCAGCACCGCCATTCAGAATGCCGTACAGCAGGGTGTGTCTGAGGTGGAATCCCAGCTGGGTGTCGGTATTGATGAACTAATGCAGATTCCTTCCGGCGAAGTCTCCTTTTCATTCGCCAAAGCGCCGCCAAACCGCATGGCTGCCGTCCTCTATCTGGACTTTGGTGACAGTGAAGACACTGTCAATAAACTGCTGGAACAGGCGACGTCGGCACTGCGCAGCAACCCTGACCTCGAAGATGCCTCCGAAGAATATGACGGAACCGAACTGGTGCTCTTCAGCAACCTCTCCGAAAGCGCCAACGCCACTCCGCTGGCGAAGGAATTCGGCTGGTTTATTCGAGACAACCGCATGGTGGCCTCCAACAGCAGCGCGATGCTGAAACTGATGATCGACAACTGGGACGGTTCTGCAGAAAAGAACTTCGCCAGCCACCCGGTCTATTCCCACATCCTGAGTAAGTGTGAGACCGAACCAGGCAGCGCCCTGGCAACGACCTTCTTCGATCCCATCGGCCTGTTCACTCAGCTTGTGCAGACCGGCTCGCTCGGACAGGCAGGACTGCAGGCAGGCATGGCAATGAGTGTCCTGCCGTTGCTGGGCCTGAATCAGCTCAAGGGAATGGGCAGCGTCATGGAAATGGGTTCCGGTGAATTTGACACCGTCTCTCGAGCGATGATCTATACAGATCAGCCACCCATGTTCCTGATGCAGGCTTTCCAGATGAACACGGTTGAGCGGATGCCTCCGAGCTGGGTCAAGGAAAATGTCACCGCATGGCTGTCCATGAACTGGAAACTGGAAGAGGCATGGAAGACCGCAGAATCAATGGTTGACATGTTTCAGGGCCCGGGTGCTCTGGCTCGTATCATTGATGAACTGTCCGAACAGGAACCGGGAATTCATATTCGCAAGGACATCATCGATCAGATGGATGGCTCCTTCCAGTTTGTCACCGCCGGCGGGGGTGGCTCCGCATCAACCGGTACGGAAGACATTCTGATCACAATCGGTCTGCGAGATTCTCAACAGTTCGCCGAACTGCTGGCTCGACTCACCTCACAGCCCGGATTCCCGGGGGAACAGAAACAGCTGGAAGGTGCTGTTGTTTATCAGCTGGCTCTGGGAGCCGGACAGCCAGGGATCTCCTTTACTGCAGCCAACAACATGCTGATGCTCGCCATCGGTGGCAATCAGCTCGAAACGGCTCTGCGAAATACCCCGGATGTGCGCCCGCTGGCAAAGACGGAAGGGTTCGAGGCTGTCATGGTTCATATCCCCGAAGATGCCGTCGCAGTTTCCTTTGCCCGCCCTGCAGAACAGTACCGTTCTGTCTATGAGATGCTGCGGAACAACGAAGCTGCAGAGAATTTTCCGGGCATGGATGAACTGCTGACCATCGTCGATTTCACTCTGCTGCCTCCGTTTGAACAGATCGAGAAGTACCTGGCCCCGGCCGGTGGATTCTGGGTCGGTGATGAAAACGGGATTCTGATGCAGAGCTTTACGCTGCCTCCGCAGGAATAGTTGTTTCCGGCAGACGTGTGCAGAAAGCAGTGGGGGAGGCTGAATGTTCAGCCTCCCCTGTTTTTTGCGCAGGCTCTGCTCCGGGTACGAAACGGCATCCGGCACTCGCTCGGCCGGCAATCCTCCGCTGCTGTCAACAGCAGTTCGCCCGCCAATCTCCTCCTGAGCCCTCCGCTCAGCTCAGCTTGCGGAAACAGCGGTGCTGCTGCAGAATGCGGCTGCGGCGATGCCGGAGCATCCGCTTTCGATCCACAGACGTGCCAGAGGGGCACCGGAACAACTCATGTCAACTTCAGCACAGTCTGCAGCAAGTGGTTCCAGTGACGTCTGGACGGTGCAGCGGATCCTGCAGTGGACTGCGGAATTCCTCCGGCAGAAAGGTGTGGAATCTCCCCGCGTGGAAGCGGAACTGCTGTTGGCGCATGCGCGCGGCTGCAATCGGATTCGCCTGTACACGGATTTCAATGAACCGCTCTCGGAGACACATCGAGCCCAGATGCGGGAACTGGTTCGGCGTCGTGCCGCGCGGGAGCCACTGGCCTATCTGGTGGGGGCAAAGGAATTCTACGGCCGGCGTTTTCGAGTCAGCCCGGCTGTGCTGATTCCGCGACCTGAAACCGAATCTCTTGTCGACTGCTGTCTGGATCAGATTGCTGATCGAACCGGCCTGCACGTGCTGGAAGTCGGCGCCGGATCCGGCTGCATTGCAGTCACGCTGTTGCTGCAGAAGCCGACGCTGCAGATGACAGCCACAGAGATCTGCTCCGATGCGATTCAGATTGCAGCAGAAAATGCTGCGCAGCACGGGATTTCCGATCGACTGCATCTCCTGCAGGGGAGTGTCCTGGAACCGCTTTCCGGAGCTGCACAGCGTTTCCATGGACTGGTCAGCAATCCTCCTTATATACGGGACGACGAACTGGCCGAACTGGAACCGGAGGTGCGTGAACATGAGCCGCGACTGGCCCTGTGTTCCGGCGCTGATGGACTGGATGTGGCGCGGGCGATTCTGCAGCAGTGCCCGTCTTTGCTGCTCGATGGCGCTTTCCTTGCACTGGAACTTGACCCGGCGCAGTGTGAATGTGTCCGTGAACTGGCGATCTCCGCAGGCTTTACTGACGTCCGAATTCTTGCTGATGACGCCGGACTGAATCGGATCGTCACCGCAACCTGGCGTGAATGACGACTGCGAACAATTTTTGGGGAGCGGATTCCTGGGAGTTTTTCGGATTCATGGACAGATTCCCCTGAGGGGGGAAGTGCAGTGCGGCGGCAGCAAGAATGCAACGCTGCCGGTACTGGCCTCAGCACTCGCTGTCTCCGGGCCGGTTGAACTGCAGAATGTGCCCCGCCTGCAGGATGTGGATACGATGCTGGAGCTGCTGGTCTCGCTTGGCATGCGTGCGACTCCGACAGCGCCACACTCGTGGACTCTGCACCCACCGACTCACGCGACACTTCATGCTGACTATCGCCTGGTCAGTCAGATGCGCGCCGGCATCTGTGTGCTTGGGCCGCTGCTGACCAGATTTGGAAACGCCGTGGTGGCATTACCAGGTGGTTGTCGCATCGGTCACAGACCGGTTGATCTGCACCTTCGTGGCCTTGCAGCACTCGGCGCTGAGATTGAGATCAGGGAGGGCTACATCCATGCTCGAGCCGCCAGCGGGCTGCGTGGCGCGGAAGTAAACCTGCTCGGCTCAGCTGGACCGACAGTGACGGGCACCTGCAATCTTCTGGTCGCCTGTGCACTGGCCCGAGGCAGTTCAGTTCTGCATGGTGCCGCACGAGAACCGGAAGTTCAGGAATTGGCGGGATTTCTGTCGTCAGCAGGGGCGCAGATTTCCGGCGTGGGAACTTCGACCATTGAGATTTCCGGAGTAGATGCCCTGCAGTCAGTCTGTCACAGGCTTCCGGCCGATCGAATTGAAGCCGCAACGCTGGCGATTGCGGCACTCATTACCGGTGGGCAGGTGACCATTCAGGATGCTCCGGTGGAGCATATGCAAAGTGTGCTCGATCTTCTCAGCGACTGCGGGGGGCAGTTCAGCCGAACTGAAAATGGACTGCATATCCGAGCAGCGGATCGTCTCAATTCCTCCAGCATTCTGACGGAGCCGTACCCGGGCATTCCCACAGACCTGCAGGCTCAGCTGATGGCTCTGATGTGCCTTGCCGAGGGCACCAGCAGGGTAACAGAGACGATTTTCCCGGAGCGATTTCATCACGTTCCGGAACTTATCCGACTTGGCGCACAGATTCAGCGGCATGGCAATACGGCAATTGTGGAGGGAGTTTCTTCACTGAGCGGTGCCCCGTTGCTGGCAACGGACCTGCGTGCCAGTGCCGCTCTGGTACTGGCCGGGCTCGCGGCATGCGGCACAACTGAGGTGCATCGAATCAGTCACCTGGACCGTGGCTACCAGCAGTTCGACCTGAAACTTCGTTCACTGGGTGCACGAATTGCCCGAACGGCAGAGTCTGCAGCGGGAATCTGAGCAGATTGTCTTCCGGGAACAACAAGAACAATCAGTTGCCAGGGCAGTTGATTGGCAGGAATTCAGCTCAAAACCGCAGAAAATCGTAAGTTTCGTGGAAGGATCTGCGGATATCGCGAAACAGGGAACCCGGTGAGACTCCAGCCTCCATCCACCTTCGCGGATTGATTGCAGTTGCTCTCAGCTTTACAATCTACGTGGATTTCTAGGACACATCACAGCCGCAGTGGGCAGAATGCCTGCAGGCGGGGCCGATGAATGTCCGCACGTGGGGCAGGTATCTGATCCGCTCAGATGGTTTCACCTGTCTACAGGAATGCCCTGTCCTCACGGCAGCCGCTGCTTCTGTTAACTCACCAGCATTGCCGGACAGTCCCGTGGGCGATCACCCGCATGCGGTTCGGTTGCTTGTCGGTTGCTCAGGCTGCATGTTCCTGCAACCGCAGGGGCTGTGACCAGCAGACATGTTCCGGGAAATTCAAAACCTGCAAAGCACGACAATTGCCAGTCGGTTCGCACCATCTGCAGCCAGTCGGAATCTGATTACAACCAGCAACAGGCAACGGCCTGAAAGAACACTTCAGTTTTGGGGAATCGAATGCTGAATCAGTCAGCGAAGAATACCGTCTCAGGGATCGACCCGGACGAGCTTGAAGAATGGTACGAGTCACTGGAGGACATCCTGCACCGGTACGGACCAGAGAAGCTGCGTGAACTGCTTGTCAACCTGCAGGAGCGTGCCTACACACGCGGCGTCAAGATGCCATTTACGGCGAACACGCCGTATATCAACACCATCCATCATACGGATCAGGCCTCTTTCCCGGGCAACCGCGAACTGGAACGGCGAATCAAGAGTATTGTTCGCTGGAACGCCATGATGATGGTCGTGCGAGGCAACATATTCTTCAAGGGAATTGGCGGACACATCTCCACCTTTGCATCCTCTGCAACCCTCTACGAAATCGCTCAGAATCACTTCTTCCACGGTCGGACAGCAGACCACACCGGGGACATGGTTTACTTCCAGGGACATGCATCACCGGGGATGTACGCACGCGCATTTCTGGAAGGTCGGCTCACCGAAGATCAGCTCAACAACTTCCGCCGCGAACTGCCGGCCGGTGGTGGTCTTTCCAGTTATCCTCACCCATGGCTGATGCCTGACTTCTGGCAGTTCCCGACGGTCTCCATGGGGCTTGGCCCGATCTGTTCCATTTACCAGGCGCGCTTTCTGCGCTACATGGAACATCGCGGACTGATGGACACTTCCAGATCGAATGTCTGGGCATTCCTGGGCGACGGGGAATGCGATGAACCAGAAAGCCTCGGTGCACTTACTCTCGCGTCCCGTGAAAACCTCGACAACCTGACCTGGGTGATTAACTGCAACCTGCAGCGACTGGACGGTCCGGTCCGCGGCAACGGCAAGATCATTCAGGAACTGGAAGCGGCATTTCGTGGTGCCGGCTGGAACGTGATCAAGGTAATCTGGGGGTCCGACTGGGATCCATTGCTGGATGCTGATGAAGACGGTCACCTTGTGAAACGCATGGGTGAAGTGGTCGACGGACAGTACCAGAAGTATACGGTCTCCGAAGGCAGCTACATTCGTGAACACTTCTTCGGAGTTCACGAGAAGATTCTGGATCTTGTGAAGCACCTGCCCGACTCCGATCTGGAGACAATTCGTCGTGGCGGGCACGATCCGATCAAAGTGTATGCCGCGTATCATGCAGCATCGCAGCAGACCGGTGCTCCAACAGTCATTCTGGTAAAGACCGTGAAGGGCTACGGACTCGGAGAAGCCGGCGAGGGCAAGAACGTTGCTCACAACCAGAAAGAAGTTCCGATGAAGGAACTTCGCGAGATCCGCACTCGACTCAATCTGCCAATCAGCGACAAGCAGCTGGAAGAACTGCCGTACTTCCGTCCGGCGGATGACAGCCCGGAAATGAAGTATCTTCGCGAGCGTCGGGAAGCTCTGGGTGGCTTTATTCCCAGTCGTCTTGCCTGTGAAGAGCGACTGGATATCCCCGGACTGGACGACAAACTCTGGGCCGCCAAGCCACTGCTTTCCGGCAGCGACGGCGCAGAAGGCTCAACCACCTTTGCACTGGGCACAATCGTTCGCGGTCTGATTCGTAACAAAGCTGTCGGGCAGCGAATCGTGCCGATCATTCCGGACGAAGCGCGAACCTTCGGAATGGAAGGCCTGTTCGCACTCTGCGGAATCTATTCCAGCAAAGGTCAGCTGTACGAACCTGTCGACTCCGCAAGTACTATGTACTACAAGGAAGCTCGCAACGGCCAGCTGCTTGAAGAAGGGATCAACGAAGCTGGCGCCATGGGGTCCTTTATTGCCGCAGGGTCGGCCTATTCCAGCCTCGGCATGAATATGGTCCCGTTCTACGTCTTCTATTCGATGTTCGGCTTCCAGCGCGTCGGAGACCTGATCTGGTGTGCAGCAGACACCCGCGTCAAGGGTTTCCTCTGCGGTGGTACCTCCGGCCGTACCACTCTGAATGGCGAAGGGCTGCAGCACGAAGACGGACACAGCCAGCTGATGGCTACAACGGTGCCCACAATTCGTGCTTACGACCCGGCGTATGGTTACGAGCTGGCCGTGATCGTGCAGGACGGACTCCGTCGAATGTACGGCGAAGGGGAAGAGATTTTCTACTACCTGTCCGTCTACAACGAGGCATATGCTCATCCGAAAATGCCGGCTGATACATCTGTCGCAGAGGGCATTCTGAAAGGAATGTACAGGTTGTCCTCCACTGACAGCGGTCGGGACCAGAAGTCACGCCCTCAGCTCTTCGGCAGTGGCACGATCCTCCGAGAAGCACTGCGGGCTCAGACAATTCTGAGTGAGCAGTTCGGGATCGGCTGCGATGTATGGAGCGTCACCAGCTACAGCGAACTGCGACGTGATGCGATGGATTGCCAGCACTGGAATTCTCTGCATCCCGACCAGGAAGCTCGCCGCAGTTTTCTGGAGCAGCAGCTGCAGAACATTGCTGGCCCATTCATCTCCACCAGCGATAATGTCCGCCTTGTCGCTGATCAGATCCGTGAGTGGATTCCGGGCAGCTATACCGTCCTGGGAACAGACGGGTTCGGCCGCAGCGAAACTCGTGCAGAGCTGCGCCGTCATTTTGAGATTGATGCAGAGTGCACTGTCTGGGCCACGCTTCGAAGTCTGGCCCAGGCCGGAGAATTCGATGCAGCTCGCCTGCCGGATGTACTCAGCCAGCTGCAGATTGATTCCGAAAAAATCAATCCGCTCGATGCCTGATCTGATCAGCCCCAATTGTTCATTGTCGTTCAGTTCTTAACTTCACTGAAGTCTCGTTACTTATGGCCATCGAATTCAATCTGCCGGAAGTCTCTGAAGGCGTCACATCTGTGGACATTGCCGAATTCCACGTCAGCGAAGGTGACGTGATTACGGCGGGAACGATCGTCTGTGAAGTCGAAACCGACAAGGCGGTTGCAGAAATCCCCTGTCCATATGCCGGACGTGTGGCAAAGGTCCTGGTCGGCAGCGGAGATACCGTCGCAGTCGGACAGCCCCTGCTGGTGATCGAAGCAGAACCGGCTGCTGCACCCGCAAAGAATTCACCGCCGGCAGCGATTCCTCCTGCAGCTGCAACTCCAGAACCGGCAGCAGTTGTTGCAACAGCGGCATCGCAGCCTGCTCCAGCAAAGCAGACAGCAGAAGTGGAATTCTGTCTACCGGAAGTATCCGAAGGTGTTACGCAGGTTGATATCGCTGCGGTGAATCTGGCCGTCGGGGATGCCGTCAGCGAAGGAACCGTTGTCTGTGAGGTAGAGACGGATAAAGCGGTCGCAGAGATTCCCTGCCCGTTCACAGGCACAGTCACTGCAGTTCATGTTCAGGCAGGCAGCACCGTCTCAATCGGCGCGCCCCTGATTACGGTTCAGACAACGACGTCCGCCGCCGCTCCAGCAACTGCTCCGGCAGCTGCGCCCGAAGTTGCGGCACCGGCAGATCCGCCACGTGATGGAAATGCTGAACCGCCAGGCGCGAATGCTCCGGTCACCGCTCCTGCAGTCTCCACCGCCGCAGCCTCCCGCCCTGATGTCGCACCAGCACCTGCTGGTCCGGCAACCCGCCGACTGGCTCGAAAACTGGGAGTGGATCTGCACCAGGTCAACGGTTCAGCTCGAGGTGGTCGAATTACCATTGAAGACGTGGAAGGCTGGGTACGGAATCGCCTGGCATCTGCCAACGTCCCCAGCTCTGCACCTGCAGGACCTGGATTCGGAATCGTTCAGGCGGCCCCGATGCCCGACTTCAGCAAGTTCGGGCCGGTTGAGAAACAGCCGATGAACCGCATTTTCCGAACGGCAGCGTCCAACCTGCATGCGGCGTGGGTGACGATTCCGCATGTCACGCAGCATGATCTGGCGGACATCACCGAACTCGAGGCAGCTCGCAAACGCTACGTGAAGGGCAACCCCAACGCACCCAAAATCACCATGACAGCCATCATCATCAAGGCTGTTGTCGGTGCACTGAAGGCATTCCCAACATTCAACTCCAGCGTTGACATGGAATCCGGCGAGCTGGTGATCAAACAGTACTACCACATCGGTGTCGCCGTGGATACGCCCAACGGGCTGGTCGTCCCTGTGATTCGTGACTGCGATCAGAAGAATATTCTGCAGGTTGCTTCAGAACTTACTGAAATCGCCGTCAAGGCGCGTGACCGCAAGCTCAAGGCTGAGGACATGCAGGGCGGGACATTCACGATCACAAATCTCGGAGGTATCGGCGGTACCGGGTTCACCCCGATCGTGAATTACCCTGAGGTTGCGATCCTCGGCATGTCACGCTCCATCAAACAGGTCGTGCTTGACAACGGTCAGCTCGACGAACGACTCATGCTGCCGCTGTCGCTCTCTTATGACCATCGTGCCATCAACGGCGCCGACGCTGCTCGCTTTGTCGTCAAACTTTCCGGCAGCCTGACGAATTTCCTTGAGCTGTTCTGAGTCGCCTCGCACAGGCCAGTAGTCATGGACGATCATCCCTCCGGATGATCGTCTTTTTTTTGCCAGTCAGTTCAATCACGTGGCCACGACGGTGATTCCGCTGCCAGCCTCGCATACTCCTGTTTCAGCAGCTCCACCAGCAACCCCTCCTGCTCCAGCCCGCGACCGGTCAGATCCTGCGTTTCACCAGGATCCTGGGTGACGTTGTAAATCTCAAAGTCGGACAGCAAAGCCTGCTGCACCTGAGTCAGCCGCTCCGCTGTCAGATTCTCGAACCGTGGCAGTTGCCCTCCGTTCAGGCGAGCAAGTACTTTCCAGTCCCCGTGACGCATGGCCACTCGAGCATCGTTGATCGCATTGTAATAGGCCCACACCAGAGGTCGGGAACGTTGTGGTGGTTGTCCTTGCAGGAGCAACGAGACCAGACTGACACCATCCGGTGAATACTCTGTGGGCAGCACGCCGCCAGCCAGCTCCACGGCCGTTGGCAACAGATCCAGCGCGGAGACAGGAGTTGATTCCGTTCGATTGGCTGCAATTTTTCCCGGCCAGCTGGCGATACCGGCCACATGAAAGCCTCCATCATGCGTGTGCAGCTTCATTCCTCTGAGTGGACCTGTGACACCCCATGAACGATTCGCATTGCGATAGCGATTCAGCGTTTCCGGTCCGTTGTCCGAACTGAAGATCACCAGTGTCTGTTCACGAATCTGCAGCCGATCCAGAGCCTTCAGAAGCCTCCCCGTGGCATCATCAAGACTGGCAACATTTGCAAAGTATTCCGCCTGTTCATCTGAGAAGCTCCGGTTGCGATATTCCTCCGTCAGTGCAGCCGGGGACGCCACTGGCTCATGCGGTTCGTGAAACGCAATGTAAGCGAAGAACGGGCGTGATTCCGGAGTCGTCTGCCGACTGTCCAGCCAGTGAATGACTTCATCCACAACGATCTGGCAGCTGAATCCTTCCAGTGCTCCGGCTGGCTCACCATTGCGGACGAAGTTCTGCGGATTCTGATGAGAAGGAGCAGCGTTATTCTGAGTTGCAAACCAGTGATCAAATCCGGCCGCATCAGGCTGTGGCTGCGCTTTCGTATTGAACTGACTGTTGCAGTGCCATTTGCCTGACATGCAGGTGTCGTAACCTGCAGTCTTCAGTAGTGCGGGCAGAGTGACTTCGTGGCGACCCATGTGCACCAGATGTCGCGCATCGGCACGCGGTACCTGCTCAGGCGTTACCGCCGGGATCCAGTCGTAGATACCGGCACGATTGGGAGAACGTCCCGTCATCAGGCCAACCCGAGACGGCGAACAGACCGGAGCGGCGGAATAGAAGTCGGTAAAGCGGATTCCTTCACTGGCCAGCCGATCCAGATTCGGCGTTCGGATGATCGGGTGCCCGTAGCACGACAGATCTCCGTAACCAAGATCATCACAGAGCACAACCACGATATTGGGAGCCCGGGATTCCTGTGCAGCAGCCCCGGAAACCAGCATGCTCAACAGAGCCCATGCGACCATTGTTCTGCCTCGACTGGACATCAGACAACCTTTCCTGTGCGTGCAGCGCAGCCGGCCGGTGCGTCGTTCTGGCGCTCTGCCGCCTGATTCTTCCGATTCGGTGTTTCCGGCTTCGGTGATTCCTGTTTCCTGAACAACCGGGTATTGTCGGTTGTACTGCAGCAGAGTAGTCTGCGCGATCATTCACAAAAATCCCAGAGCCGATGTATGTCATGAAGGTGCGAGTCACCAACCTGCGGACACCAGTAGAACTTCCGGAAGAGCAACTTCCGGAGGCATTGGCGCGGACTCTGGGCATTGCCCGGGACCAGCTGCCGTCACTGCGCATCCTGCGGAAGAGTCTGGATGCCAGAAACCGCCGTGAGCTGCAGTTCGTCTATTCGCTTGTTCTCGCTGTGCCTCCGGAGCAACAGGCCGCCTTTCGCAGTCGCCGCGGTGTCAAAGTGGACCTGTGGGAAGAGCCGCCCTTTGCGGATCCGGGACCGGGCGACGAATCACTGGGGGACCGTCCTGTCGTTGTGGGCTCCGGCCCCGCTGGCCTGCTCGCCGGATACTACCTCGCCCTTCGCGGCTATCGACCGCTGATTATCGAACGGGGTCAGGCTGTTCGGGAGCGAGTTCCGGCGGTTCGTACATTTGACCGCGGCGGTGAACATGATCCGGAAAACAACTATCTGTTCGGTGAGGGCGGAGCAGGATGCTTCAGTGACGGAAAGCTGACGTGTCGTATCACGGGCCCTGATGTCGACTGGGTGCTTCGCAGCTTCGTGAAGTGCGGCGGACGTCCCTCCCTTGTTTATGAACATCGTCCGCACCTGGGCAGCAATAAGCTTCCGCTCATCTGTCGCAACTACCGTCGCCTGACAGAAGCACTCGGCGGCGAATACCGTTTCGGGTGCCGGCTTGAAGGACTGGATGTGAGCGATGGCCAGCTGCGTGGGCTGCAGACATCTTCCGGCTATATTCGTACGTCTGCCTGTGTACTTGCCATCGGACACAGCGCTCGCGACACCTACGAGATGCTGTATGCAGCGGGGCTGCCCATGCAGCAGAAGGCATTCCAGCTGGGCCTGCGCATCGAACATCCGCAGGAACTGGTGAACCAGCGAAAGTATGGCCGTGAAAGCTATCTCAATTTGCTGGGTGCCGCAGACTATTCACTGGTAGCCCGTGGACAACGGGATCTGTTTACATTCTGTATGTGTGCCGGCGGCATCATTATTCCCAGTATCTCCGAACCCGAACGTTACTGTTCGAATGGAATGAGCAATTCCCGGCACGACACAGCGTTTGCCAACAGCGGACTGGTGGTGACTCTGGATACGGAGCATTTTGGAAGTAATCATCCGCTGGCTGGTATGCATCTGCAGCGACATTATGAGTCCATCGCTTACCAGCTCACCGAACGCAGCTATCTCGCTCCAATTCAGCGGGCTCGCGATTTCCTCAATGACCGGACTCCGACACCTGCAGAAACAATCGCATCATCCAGCGAACGGGGAACGCGACCTGCCGGACTGGCCGCCGTGCTGCCTCCACCCATCCTTGCTGCCGTCAAAGCCGGCTTACCTGTGATGGACGCGCAATGGCGAGGGCGCTACCTGGACGACGCAGTGCTTGTCGGGCCGGAGATGCGCGGAAGCTCTCCCGTCCGCATGCCCCGGGATCGCGTCACGATGCAGTCCCCGACCATTATGGGACTGTTCCCGGCTGGCGAAGGAGCTGGCTATGCCGGTGGCATTGTAACAGCAGCGGTGGACGGTCTGCGTGCGGCGCGCAGTATTGTTGCGCGTTACCGCTGTCCTTCTGAGCCCAATGCTGGCTGAAAAGTCCTGCAGCATCCGCCTGGAATTTCCCCCCGGAATTCGTTACACCGCCATCTGCCGGTAGCCGAATTCCGGACATTTTTTCCAACCTTCTGCGAAAGTAATCGCGATGGCTGTTGCGCCCGAATCTCTGCACGTGCTGGCTGTTCATGCTCACCCGGACGACATTGAATTTCAGTGCGCTGGAACACTGCTGCGACTGAAGGAACTGGGCTGTCGTATCTCTGTGGCCACGATGACGCCAGGTGACTGCGGCAGTGCAGTCCATTCACAGGACGAAATTGCTGCCATCCGCAGAGGTGAAGCTGCCGCAGCCGCCGAAATCCTCGATGCCGAATACACGTGCCTCGAATACCGTGACCTGTCCATTGTCTTCGATAACGACAGTCGGCGGCGGATGACAGAGTTCCTTCGTCGCACAAGGCCGGACTTGATCTTCACCGCACCACCAATCGACTACATGCACGATCATGAAATCACCAGCGCCCTCGTACGTGACGCCTGTTTCAATGCTTCGGTGCCCAACTATCGTACTCGGCAGTGGGACCCCGCACCTCCGACCGCCAGGATCCCGTGGCTGTATTATGTGGACCCGGTGGAGGGAACTGATCATTTCGGGAACCGTCAGCCCGTTGATCTGATCGTGGATATTTCACCGCAGTTTGAACGCAAGATGGCCGCTCTGAAGTGTCATGCCAGCCAACGGGCATGGCTGCAGCAGCAACATGGAATGGACGAGTACACCGAAGCAGGGCGTCGCTGGAGTCAGACGCGGGGCAGTGAAGCTGGAGTGGAATTCGGGGAGGGATTTCGACAGTACATCGGACACCCTCACCCGACTTCAGACCTGCTGACGGAACTTCTGGGCAGCGCGGCGCACAGGATCGCCGCAAAGGACTAGCAGAAGCCTCAGGGCGAATTTCCTGCTGAGCCAGCCGGATACGGATCAGTGGTCGTGGGATTCAGCTCCATCAGCATGCTCATGAGCGTGCTGGTTTTCCGTCACACCGGGGAACGGCTCGGAAGGGTCAGCGCGTTCAACGATTGACGACCAGCTCCACCAGCTGGAAATCCCCATCGCAATCACTGTGTACAGAAACAGTGCCGAAAGCATCTTGCCAATCGCGCTGCCAGCCTTCACATCATCAGCAGAAAACTGTTCTACCTCAGTGACACTGAACAGTTCGTTGTCTGCCGGGGCAGCAGGCTCATGAGAAGCTTTGTCAGACATCAATTCGACCTCAAAAAACGCCCGTAACTTGATCGCTGGAAAACCTGCCTGCTTCCCATCAACCACATGAGGAAAGCTATTCAAGGCCTGGCAGAGCAGATTCTTCGTCTGCCAGACTTGGCAGCATAAACCGCGAATGAACTCGCTGTCATGGGATGATCGGCTGAGTTTGCGATTTTTTGGAAGCTGAAACTCCGGAATTGCCTGCTCATGGCAGTTTTCGCGTGGTTGTAAGGGGGAAATCTGCGCAGAGCAGCCTCAGCCATGACTGCTCAGCCGTACCCCCCCCCGGGGAAAGGTCGCCCCGGCACACCGGTGATCCGGCGGCGGTTGAATATGCGGATCGCTTTTTCTCAGCTGCTCCCATTCACGCAATATTCACCAGAACACAACGATTCCTTCGCATCCCGGCAGGATTGTGCGCCCGCACCAGCACCGCGGTGGCGAAATCCGACGCCGCGAGACCAGGAGAAACCAACTGCAAACAAATGAGGAGTCGCAAACATGAGAAGTCTGCCAGCATCTCGAGGACAACGTGCCTTTACGCTTATTGAGCTCCTCGTTGTCATTGCCATCATCGCCATTCTGG
>JALRDR010000341.1 GCA_023262145.1 Planctomycetaceae bacterium
CAGCTTCAGCCCTCTGAGCAGACTCTGGAGCCGCTGCTGCTGCTCAGCATCCTCTGGCAGCGGATCAGCCCCAAAGGCCGGCAACAGATGCTTCCAGACCAGATCCAGCTGCCGCTGCATATTGCCCGTCTCGGCAGTGATTGCAATCACCGCATCCTGTTCCGGAAGAACAATGCAGAACTGACCATCCTTGCCGTCACCTCGAAACGCACCGTGCTGACAACGCCAGAACTGAAATCCATATCCCTGCCGCCAGTCCGGATTCCCCGCACTTGGTGCCTTGTCATTGTCGACCTGCTTTGCAGTCGCCTGAGCCACCCAGTCGGCAGGAATCAGTTGCTTCCCCTGCCACATTCCCTGTTGCAGATATAACTGGCCGAACTTTGCAATGTCTTCTGTTCGCAGATACAGGCCGTAGCCGCCAATGGAAATCCCCTGCGGACTCTGGTCCCACGTCGGCTGCTCAATTCCCAGCGGATCAAACAGACGCGGCTGCAGATAATCCCGCACAGTCTGGCCGGTCACCAGCTGAACGATTGCTGACTGCATGTATGTCGCCGGAGTGTTGTACCGAAATGTGGACCCTGGCTTGTTGACCACCGGCTCCCGCAGAAATCGTTCGGCCCAAACATCATCTCCGCTCCACCACGGTTCGCCGGCATGGCCGGTGGACATGGTGAGCAGATCGCGGACACGCATTGCGCGGAGATTCTCAGACGGTTCAGCCGGCGCCTGGTCCGGAAAGAACCTGAGTACCGGGTCATCAATGCTCAGCCTGCCCTCAGCAACAGCAAGCCCCACGGCGGTTGACGTGAAACTCTTGCTGAGTGACCACAGGATATGCGGACGTTCGGCGGCGTGCGGCGTCCACCAGCCTTCAGCAATCACATGCCCATGCCGCACCAGCATGAAACTATGCATCGAATCAACAATCTCGTCCGCCTCCTTCACGAAGTCATGAATTGCAGCGGAAGAGACACCCTGCGATTCCGGAGTCGCCCGCGGCAATGACTGCTGCTGCGACTGCCCCCGCAGATGCTGGTCCAGAAAACTCACCAGGCGCGGGCGGTTCTCTCCGGTAAAGAACTCATTGCCGCCGTGCCCGGAATCCGGAAGCACATGCATTGCCACCGCTAAGTTTGCCTGCCGATACTCCGCAATAATCCGCTCGGACTGCGGGAGCAGGACCGTGTTGTCCTTCCCTCCATGAAAAATCAGCAGCGGAACATCGTCGGGCGTCACATGAAATGCAGGTGATGCCAGCCGCGCTTTGTCCACCAGCTGATCAGCCGGTCCGCCAAGCAGCATCCGCACCGGCGATCCTTCGGCGATCGTTTTGTGCGGCTGGCTGGTGGTGCGTTGGATGAAATCCATGGGGCCATAGTAATCCACCACAGCATCCACTCGAGAAGACTGGTCCGTATGCTTGCCCACACTTCCTTCCAGAGCGGTTACTCCACCTGTGACTCCCAGCAGTGTGGCCAGATGACCGCCGGCGCTGGTTCCGGCCACCGCAATTCGCTGAGTGGAAAAACCATAGTCAGCAGCATGGGCCCGCAACCAGCGAACTGCCGCCTTACAATCATGAATCTGAGCCGGAAACACAGCCTGCTGCGACAGCCGA
>JALRDR010000384.1 GCA_023262145.1 Planctomycetaceae bacterium
AACGGGTGGTCATCACCATTCGCGACGGCCGACCGATCGCTCTCACACAAGTGGCCCGCGTCATCGAAGGTCCGCAGGTCAAACGGGGCGACAGCAGCGTTTTCGTCCGCAGACCGGAAAACTCGCAAAGTGGAGACTCCACTGAACCTGAGCCTACCAAAGAAAGAACTCACGCTAACGGAGACGCAGATTTTTCCGGGGGGCCAGCGGTTGTCCTGACAATCAATAAGCAGCCCGGCGCTGATACGCGGGAGATCACTGAAGCCATTCTCAAAGCCGTTGAGGAACTGCAGCCTTCCCTGCCTCGCGATATTCGGATTCAGCCCGTCTATTCGCAGAAGTCCTTCATCGACCGTGCCATCGAAAATGTCATCGAGGCCCTGCGCGACGGCGGTGTACTAGTTGTCGTGATCCTCTTTCTGTTCCTGATGAATCTTCGCACGACGTTCATCACGCTGACAGCCATCCCCCTGTCGCTGGTGATGACGGCGGTCGTCTTCGCGGCACTTGGACTGTCGATCAATACGATGACGCTCGGCGGACTGGCCGTCGCGATTGGAGAACTGGTTGATGATGCGATCGTCGATGTCGAGAACATTTTCCGGCGGCTGAAAGAGAATCGGCACTCGAAGAATCCCAGGCATCCGCTGCTGATCGTCTTTCGTGCCAGCACCGAAGTCCGCAATTCCATCGTCTTTGGAACGATGATCGTCTGCCTTGTATTTGTCCCCCTGTTTGCCCTCACAGGAATGGAGGGCAAACTCTTCACGCCACTTGGCATCGCATACATCGTTTCGATTGTTTCGTCCCTGCTCGTCTCATTGACGGTCACTCCCGTGCTCTCTTACTGGCTGCTGGGACATGCCCGCCTAATGGAACGTGAGCACGATGGACCGTTGTTGCGTTTTCTCAAGTGGATCGGCGACAAAGTCATCCGCTTCAGCCTGAGGTTTCCCCGGCTCAATCTCACTGTCACCGTCGCGGCGGTGGCGATCGCGGCAGTCTTCGTCTTGAATCTGGAGAAGGACTTTCTCCCTCCGTTCAATGAAGGGACGATCCAGTTGAACGTCGTCCTGCCGCCAGGCACGTCGCTCGCCACATCCAATCAAATCAATCGCAAAGTCGAACAACGACTCCTGCAGATCGAAGACATCGACGCCTTCGTCAGACGCACCGGGCGGGCGGAACTCGATGAGCACGCCGAGGGGGTCAACATGAGCGAGTACATTCTCGAACTCGATCCCGCATCCCCGCGCAGACGCGAAGAGCAGTTGAATGAGATTCGGGAAGCGATGGCCGATATTCCAGGCATCGTGACGGCAGTCGAGCAGCCGATTGCCCACCTGATCTCGCACATGATTTCCGGTGTCAAGGCGCAGGTCGGTATCAAGATCTATGGGGACGACCTGGATGTCTTGCGCCGCAAGGCCGACGAAATGCTGTCTGCCATGCAGTCAGTTCCCGGCGTCAAAGATGCGCTCGTCGAGCCGCAGGTCATCATCCCGCAACTGCGGATCGAAGTGGACCGCGACAAGCTGCTCCTGAATGGCCTGACTGTCACCGACGTGAATGAATTCATCGAAACGGCGATGAATGGGCAAGTCGTCTCGGAAGTGTTGATTGGCCAGCGGCAGTTCGACCTGCTCGTGCGGCTCGATGAAGACGCGAGAGAGAACCTCGACGCACTGCGGCGTCTGACGATCGATCTCCCCGATGGAGGCCAGATTCCGCTGGAGTCGGTCGCCAAAGTCTACCAGTCGGGCGGACCAAACACCGTCAACCGCGAAAATGTCCGCCGACGTGTCGTCCTGCAATGTAACGTGTCGGATCGTGGAGTCGTCGACGTCGTCCAGGACATCCAGTCACGCATTGCCCCGGTCGTCGCACAACTGCCAGAGGGCTACTTCGTGGAGTACAGCGGGCAATTCGAGAGCCAGCAGTCGGCCAGCCGCATCATCGCGGCATTGTTCGCCGTATCAATGATCGGCGTCTTCCTCGTGCTTTTCACGATGTTCCGGTCCGTAAACCTGTCGCTGCAGGTCATGGCGGCGCTTCCGATGGCATTTATCGGATCAGTGATCGCACTCGTCATCACGGGACAAACACTGACGATTGCCGCCATGGTCGGGTTCATTTCTCTGGCCGGGATCGCGTCACGGAACGGAATCCTCCTGCTGAATCATTATCTGCATCTCGTGCAGTACGAAGGAGAAGACTGGACGAAATCAATGATTGTGCGGGCCGGACTCGAACGACTAGCTCCGGTACTCATGACCGCTCTGACTTCCGGCATCGGGCTGGTCCCGCTCGTTCTCGCAGCGGATGAACCCGGCAAGGAGATTCTCTACCCGGTCGCGACGGTTATCCTCGGCGGTTTGATCAGCTCGACGCTTCTGGACTTCTTCGTTCACCCGGCATTGTTTTGGCTCTTCGGACTCAAGTCGGCAGCGCGTGTCGTCAGCGAATCGAAGGATGAGATTCCGCTCGATGAACATGACACTCATGAGGCAGCCCCCACCAATGATGTGATGCCTGTGGCGATTGGAGGTGGCACTTAAGTTGCACAGATACATGGAACGACCTGGCTTGTACACGTTACAGCCGCAGTCCTGCGGTTTCAGCAGCCACTCGCCAGGAATTCACCCTGAACCTTGTAATTCTGACAAATCGCGACCGTCGCGACAGACCTTGGTCGGCGAGGACGCCGGCCTTCATAACCTCGGCCACCCGGTCCACACTGGCTGGCCATCACAAAAAGGAGTTGAACATGACCAATCGTATTTACACCTCAGCGCTGATGCTGAGCTGCTGTCTGGCACTGTCGACGGCGGCTTGGGGGCAGTCAGCGAACGAATCTCTCCAAGCCACGTTGGAGCAGTCAGCCCAGGCCGGAAAGTTCACGTTCATCGTGTTCCACCGCGACACGGGGAACGCCACTCGAAGTCTCTACCAGCAGACCCAGGATGCGTTGACGACGCAGGGCGACCGCGCCGTTATCGCGACGGCTCCTGTCGATGCTCCCGAAGTGCGACAATACGTCGAGAAATTCGGCATCTCCCGGGCTCCGATGCCGATGACGGTGGCCGTGGCTCCAAACGGTGCGTTGACCGGGTTGTATCCCCGAACTGTGACTCCAGAGCAGATTACCGCCGCAATCGTGCCGCCGACCATGATGCGCTGCATGAAGGAGCTGCAGGATCAGAAACTGGTCTTCGTCTGTTTCACACGGACAGACAGTGTCGACGTTCCGCAGGGAGTTAACGGCGTGCGGCAACTGCCGCAGTTCAAGGATCGAATCTCCTTGGTTGGCATACGACTGGATGATCCCGCTGAGGCGCGATTCTACCAGCAGATGCAGGTTGATCCGAATCAGATCGCCGGCCCGCATGCCGTGCTCATCGCGCCGCCCGGTGTGCTGGTCGGCCAATTCAACGCACAGGCATCCACCCAGGAGATCGCGGCAGCGATTCACAAGGCCGGGCAGTGCTGTGACGATCCGAACTGCAAGCACAATCACGCGCCGCAGGCAACTCGGGCAGCCCCCAACGCCCGTTAGATCACCTGCCAGGAACTTGTACACAGGAGGTAACCAGCATGACGCTACGATCCATTATCTGGCAGGAACTCCGGTCTCGACCGTGGGCGGTTCTGTCAAACAGTCTGGCGATTCTTCTCGGAGTCGCGGCACTTGTCGCCATTCGGCATGTGACCGTCCACTCGGAACAGGAAGTCTCGCAGCAGCTCTCCTCACTGGGAGCAAACATTCTTGTGTTGCCAACCGAGGCGACGCTGCAGGATTACTACGCGGCGGACCAGAACAGCGGC
>JALRDR010000391.1 GCA_023262145.1 Planctomycetaceae bacterium
CCTGGAGCAGATGTGTGGCTATGCGTCACGCTACCTCGAAGGGAAATATCGCAAGCAGCCGGAATCTGCAGACCTGAAGAATCGCTTCTGGACGGACTTTGAGCAGCTGATGCTGCGAGTGCAGAGATCGCTCAGTGAAGATGAAGTGGCGGATTCTGTTGCTTCCGATTCACGTTCGCTGCTTGGCGTGGACAGAGTTTCCGTGGCAACTCGTGCCGGTGCTTCAGTCCGTGTGCGTGCCGTGAGTGGTCAGAGCAGCGTCAATCAGCGCGCGAATCTGGTTGTCGCCATGACAGGTCTGGCGAAGAGTGTCATCCAGATGGGTGAGACACTGGTTTATATGGGACGCATTGAGGGACTGGCTCCGCAGATTGAAGAACCGCTGGCTGCGTTTGTGCAGGAGAGCGGTTCGCGAATGGTGATGGTGGTCCCGACCTATGAAAGCCAGCCGCTCGTGCGTGAGCAGGGCGAGGAGGCTGAACAGAAACAACGCAGCAAGACGCTCAAACCGACCGGCTGTCTGATCATCGAGCAGATGTCGGAATCTGAACCGGGGGCTCAGCTGGAACAACGTGCGGAGCTGCTGGCGGATCATGCCGGTGCCGCGCTCTGGAATGCTCGCCGTTACGGCCGCATCTTTGGGATTCGACTGTGGACCGCGATCGGCGCTGCGCTGGAGTGGTTTCGTGGCCGCAAGCTGATCATCACAGCATCGGTCCTGGGTGTGCTGGCGGTGATCGTGGCCACGATGATGCTGATTCAGGTGGAGTATCCCGTGAAAGCCAGCGGCAAGCTGATGCCGGTGGATCAGCACGCAGTATTTTCCACATGGGACGGAATCATCACGAAGGAAGGTCTGCTGGTTGATGGAAATCAGCAGGTGGAATCCGGACAGCTGCTGGTCGTGCTGGAAAATGATGAGCTGGACGGCCAGATTGAGGAAGCCAGAGCTTCACTCCGCAAGCAGGAAGTACTGGTTGAAGCCAAGCAGGAGGAGATCCGGGTCGCGGAAATCCAGCGGAATACGGCCACCACGGAATCTGTTCGCTCCAGTGAAACATCTCTGCAGCGCCTGCTGGTGGAGCTGCAGCGACTGCAGGGAGATGAAGCGGTGGCGGAGCGACAGCTGCAGACGCTTGTCGAACGACGCACTGAAAAACTGCGGATCAAATCACCTGCTACGGGAAGCGTTCCCAATTTCCAGCTGCGACAGATGCTGGAAGAGCGTCCTGTGCGAACGGGTGACTACCTGTTTGATGTGATGGACGAGGATGGCGACTGGCACATGGAGCTGCTGGTTGAAGAGAAGCGGATGGGCTACCTGCTGCGTGCTCAGCGTTCCCGTGCGGATGCCGGTGAGACCATTGAGCTGCCCGGAAATTTTGTGCTTGCCAGTAACCCGGAGCAGAAATACGAGTGTCGTCTGACCTACATCGCCAGTCGTTCGACCACGGATCAGGAAGTCGGAACGGCGTTTGAACTGACGGCCGTTGCTGAGGACGGGCAGGAGCTGCCTCCATTTCGTATCGGCACTGAAGTCACTGTGCGCTTCTACTGCGGAAAGACATCACTGGCGTGGTGGTGTTTTGGTGATGTGGTGGAATTTCTGCAGCGTTATCTCTGGTTCTGAGCCAGGCGAACAGCGTCAACCTGCACTGTCGGATCCGTTGGGGTTCCAGTTCGTTCCGGCATCCGTCAGTCCGCTGGTACTTCCCAGCCAGAACCAGGCTTCCGTGTACTCATCCGCATGGGGAGGCTGCAGCAGGATTTCGCGTCGGGCATACAGACCCTCGTCTGTTCCTTCTGCCTGATCGAGTTGCTGCAGAGTGCGTGCGTTGACTTCATACAGTTCCCCGCAGACAGCAAGACCATCCGGCCATTCCACCAGCCCCGGATATTCGCCGAGGCTGAAGATGCGGTAATGCGGTCTGGTGACTGCTGTGCCCAGAAAGTGGGAGTCGGCAAGCAGCGGATGCAGTTTCAGCCCTCGTTTCAGTGAACCGTAAACAAAGACTCTCACGGATTATTCTCCAGAGAAACGGGTAAGCTGTGGTGGTGCAAGAACGGAAATGTCTGAGGTGGATTGCTGTCATTCCTGTGGCACCGGACGGGGCCGGGCGGGAAATTCCCTCCACACCTGCAGGCTGATCGGGCCTGTGAGCACATTTGTAGCGGAAAATTGCGGTTGCAGCCCTGTCCCGCCGGCGGAGTAAGACAATAATCAGACCCCGGAGGTGGCTGCTGTTTCCTCCCGTGAGCCTGCATAGACATCTTCAGCGGAAGTATTGAGCTCCATGAATTCAAATGGTCGACCGGAAACGCTTGCTGCACTCCGAAGTTCAGGCTGGAAATCCAGAACCGTCCGGGAGGAGATCAGCGTCAACTTTCAACGCGGACTTGCGGCGGGAACCGCGTTGTTTCCGGGCATCATTGGCTATGAGCACACGGTGGTACCTGAAATCAGTCTGGCGCTGCTGGCGGGGCACGACATGCTTTTTCTGGGAGAAAAAGGTCAGGGGAAAAGTCGCATGATGCGGCTGCTGCCGCAGTTTCTGGATGAGGCGATCCCGTTTCTTGATCTCCCGGACTGTCCCGTACACGAAGATCCATTCAACCCGATTACGCGTCAGGGGAAGGATTACCTGGCAGAGCATTCAGAAGAACAGGTAAGGATCGGCTGGTGGCCGCGTGAACAGCGTTATGCGGAACGACTGGCGCCGGGAACGCGGTTTGCCGACATCATCGGCGAGATTGACCCTGCAAAACTGGCGGCAGGCAGCAGCATGTCGGCGGAAGACGCGCTGCATTTCGGTCTGATTCCCCGCATGCATCGCGGCATCTTTGCCATGAATGAGCTTCCGGAACTGGATGAACTGGTGCAGGTCGGTCTGTTCAACATTCTTGAAGAACGTGATGTGCAGATTCGTGGTTTCCCGATTCAGTTTGATCTTGATGTGATGATTCTGTTCTCTGCCAACCCAGCCACGTGGAATCGCAGTGGGAAGGTGATTCCGCAGCTGAAGGACCGCATCGGAAGTCTGATTCGGACGCACTATCCGCAGGACCGAGATTCCGGCATCCAGATTATGGAGCAGGAATGCGAGCTGTCGCTGGACGGAGAATTCCCGGTGGCAGTGCCGTGGTTCATGAAGCAGATCATTGAAGAGATCAGTCGCCAGGCGCGACGCAGCAAGTTTGTGGATCAGCAGTCCGGCGTCAGTGCTCGTTTCAGCATCGCCAACTACCAGACGATGATTGCCAGTGCTCGGCGTCGTGCAGCGCTGCTGAACGAGAAGCCGGCAGTTCCACGCATCAGCGATCTGGGACATCTGTACTCGTCATCACTCGG
>JALRDR010000393.1 GCA_023262145.1 Planctomycetaceae bacterium
GTCAAAGAAATTGCATCGGCACCGTCGCTGAACTCGACCACCGCATCGTCGGCTTCATTATCTACGAGCTGCACAAGTCGATGCTCAGAATCCTGAATTTTGCCGTCGCCCCCGATGTACGACGCAATGGCATCGGACGCCAGATGGTGCAGCGGCTGATTGACAAACTGTCTCAGCAGCGCCGACGCGAAATTGTGCTGGAAGTTCGGGAAACCAACGTTCCCGCCCAGCTGTTCTTCGCCGACAGCGGATTTCGGGCAGTAACCGTGCTCAGAAAACACTACGACGACACCTGCGAAGATGCCTACTACATGCGATTTCGCATTCCATCAGAATCCTCCGGGCACCTGCCGACAAACCGAATTGCCGGTCTTGATGCAGCCTGACCAACGCTGCTGCTGACGTGCGTTTCTGCCGTATCTTCATGAATTCTGTTTTGCAGCTTTCCCCGAGCCGATTTTTGCAGATAATACGGTTCCGGGTGCGTAGCGCCGGTGGGCAGTTCATCCTGTAATCTGCCTCCGGACTCCTCTCGCACTCAGCAACCTGCTCGACTGCTTCTGCTGTCAGGGTGTTTTGCCAGAGCTCGGATACAGCAGATGCCATCTCTGATTGAACTTCAAAATCTCACCAAGAAGTACGCCAGCTTCACTGCGCTCGACTCCATTAATCTCAGCATTGCTCCGGGGGTAACCGGACTGCTGGGACCCAACGGTGCAGGTAAAAGCACACTCATCAAAGTTCTGCTGGGCCTCGTAAGCACAACCAGTGGAAGCGGGACGATTCTTGGTCTGCCGCTGGGAGAATCGACTCAGGAGCTGCGCAGTCAGATTGGTTACATGCCGGAGGATGACTGCTACATCAACGGACTCACTGGTATTGAAAGCATGCAGCTCGCTGCCCGGCTCTGCGGAATGGACCGTACCGAAGCTCTGCGGCGTGGTCATGAAATCCTCGACTTCTGCGGCACCAGGCAGGAACGCTATCGTCCTGTCGATACCTACTCCACCGGAATGCGGCAGAAGCTTCGATTTGCCCTCGCCCTCGTCCATGACCCGAAACTGCTCATCCTTGATGAACCCACAACGGGGCTGGATCCTGAGGAGCGGGATGCCATGCTCAACCGCATCAGGATCCTCTCCCGGGATTTCTCCATTTCTGTTCTGCTTTGCACACACATCCTTCCGGATGTTCAGGCTGTCTGCGAGCATGTACTGATTCTGGGTGCCGGAACAGTTCGTGTCAGCGGTTCAATGCAGGATCTCTGTCGCGTGCAGACCCCCCGGTTCCACCTGCGAGTGTCAGGAGCGGCCAGTGAATTCAGTGAACGGCTGCAAAGTCGCGGGATGGTTGTGCTGGAAACCACCGCAGACTCCATCTCTGTCCTTGGCCAACCCGAAGAACACAGTACCTGGATCTGGCAGACTGCGGCTGAGCTGGGTCAGATTGTTCGCTCCGTGACCCCGGCGGCCAACTCGCTGGAGAAACTTTTCCTTGAAGCCGTGCAGGAGACTGAGCATGGCCATTCATAACCTCGGCTATCGGCATTGTGAGGGGCGACGGCAGTCGCATCGCACCCGCTGGCTTGTGCTCACTGAAAATGGCATCCGCCGCGCGTGGGCCAGCGCGTGGCTGCGTCGCATGCTGTTCTTCGCATGGCTGCCCAGTGTCCTGATGGGGTTCATGATTTTCCTGTACGAACAGTCAGAAAGTACCGACGATCCATTCACCAGAGCATTCATTCAGATGGGTACCGCTCTGCTGGAGCCCGGCGGACAGGGCAATATGCAGGCCTCCGGAATGCTGGGATACCTGCAGCAGAAGAATGAACATCCGGGCGAGACGCGGCATCTGTTCTGGTCCTCATTGCTGCTGACTTTGTTCCGCCGCTCGCAGCCATTTATCCTCATTCCCATGCTGGGTGTCATCACCCCACCAATGATCTCCCAGGACATTCGCTCTCGAGCATTCCTGCTTTACTTTTCGCGTCCACTTTCCCGGACACAGTACGTCGTCGGCAAACTGGCAACTGTGATCTTCTATGTCCTGCTGATTACACTGATGCCGGCACTGATGCTGTTCTGCACCGGACTGCTCCTGTCTCCGGACCTTTCAGTACTTTCATCCACCGGCGACCTGCCGCTCAGGATTCTGCTGGCATCACTGCTCATCGCCATCCCTGCCGCCAGTCTGTCTCTGATGCTGTCATCGCTGACAACGGAATCTCGCTTTGCCGGCTTCGCATGGTTTGCCATCTGGATCTTCGGAGCCTTCACAGCGGGAATTCTTTCGAACAGCACCTGGGGCGACTCCACATCCCCGCTGAAATACCTGTCACTGTTTGAAGTCTTCAGTGAAGTGGCTGGTTCCATTCTTGATCCGCAACTGGCCAGCAGCCGTGTTGAGGAACCAGTTTCCATTCTGGCAGTACTCACCGCCGTTTCACTGGCTGTTCTTTTCCGTCGTATCTCTGCACCGATGCAGGTCTGAAGGAACAGCCGATGCAACCCATGATCAAACTGGAAAATGTCACAAAACTCTACAACACCGTGCTCGGGGTCAATGACGTCAGTGTGGAACTTCCGCCTGGCGGCTATGGCCTGCTTGGTCCCAACGGCGCCGGAAAAAGCACACTACTGAATCTGCTTATCGGACAACTCAGCCCCACGCGAGGTACCGTCACCGTCCTCGGTGTGAATCCACGCAACAACGGTTCTCTGTTAGGCCGGATCGGATTCTGTCCGGCATTCGAAGGAATGTATGCTCGCGTCAGTGGGCTGGAGTGGCTGACATACCTGCTGCGGCTGCAGGATTACTCAAAGCAGAAAGCTCGGATCCGCGCTGAAGAATGTCTGACTCAGGTCGGCATGCAGCACGCCATGCACAAGCAGATTGCCAGCTATTCGCGAGGGATGAGGCAACGCACAAAACTTGCTCAGGCCATTGCCCATGAACCGGAACTGCTGATCCTGGATGAACCGCTCAGCGGACTTGATCCAATCGGTCGAGCCAGTGTCAACAAGCTGCTGCAGGACTGGATTGGGAATGGCCGCAGCCTGTTGATTGCCAGCCATGTACTGCATGAGATTGAAGCTCTGACAAAGTCCTTCCTGCTCATCTCCGGGGGTCGACTGCTCGCTTCGGGCACTGCGGACGACGTTCACCAGATGCTGCTGCAGGTCCCCATGGAACTGCAGATCCGCTGCAGCGACCCGCGACGACTGGCAGCTCGCATTCTGCAGGATGGCCAGGCTGAGCTCGTGAAACTCACCGGAAACACCTCGGACGATCCGCTCACAGTCAGTACCCGTAACGCAGCGGATTTTTCGCATAGCCTGATGAAGTCGGTTCTGGAGGAAGAGATCTCCGTGAATCGACTGGATACGTCCGACGAGTCACTGCAGTCGTTGTTCAACTCCCTGATGCGAATTCATCGAGGTGAACTGTGAACAAGCTCATGGCCGTGTATCAGTATGAACTCCGCCGCACCGCAAGTGCCGGTCGCATTATCTGGTGGATCGCACTGGCTTCGTTTCCCGTGCTCATCACGCTCCTGCTGCAATGGCTCTGGACATCGATTGAGTCCCGTCCAGGCGGTCCCGCTGACAATCCGCAGGTGATCATCGAATCATCGGACGCGGAAGGCGGTTTTGAACAGAGCCCCGGTTCCTTTTCTTCTGCAGACAGCCCCGCAAATCGATCTGATCGCGGACGCAAAGGCTGGGGCGGACGAGATCGCCGTTTCGATCCTCAGGAAGACTCAGGACGACGAAGGCCCCGTCCTCGACGCTCGGCCCCGGAAATGTCTCAGCGCCCAACGATCTGGAGTATCATCTACTTCATCACTACGCCATGTGTCTGCTGCGCAATGAGCGTGCTGCTCACCGCAGCGCCGGCTGTGGCCAGCGAACTGGAACAGAAAAGCTGGAGCTACGTGGCCTCCCGACCGCAGGGAATCCTGTGGCTCATGCTGGGCAAGTTTCTTGCCGCCGCAACCTGGGGAATCACAACCTCCATCACAGGTGTCAGCGTCGCGCTGCTCATCGCAGAAACCGACATGAAATCGCAGATCTGGACTACGATCGTCATGCTGAGCATCCTGTCGGCATTTGCCTACTCCGCAATCTACCTCTTCCTTGGTACGCTGCTGTTCCGTCGAGCCATGGTGCTCTGCGTCATGTACACGGCAATCGCGGAAATCATGATCGGCGCCTTTCCTGCCGTCATTAACCGGCTGACGGTACAGTTCCGTCTGCGTGCCCTTGCTGTTCAGTGGGCACCGCTCGCAGACGATTTCCGTGAAAATGACGAGGTCTCGTGGTACTTTGGTGAGGCCACTTCACTTGAACACATCATGTGGCTCGGAATCATGACCGGAACGCTTCTGCTTGCAGCAATTCAGCTGGCCCGATATCGCGAATTCACCGCAGCCGTGGAAAGCGATCTCTGATCAACCGCGGCGCACGACGCTGCTACCAATCTGATTTGTCGTCGTCACCATCTGCTGCGTCGTCGTCATCTGAGCCGTCCGACAGACCATCGTCATCGACGCCCGCCATGTATCGTGATGACTGCCAGACAACTCCCGGTACCTCCCGATAGGAATCGCCGGTGTCGATCACCTCGCGAACCTCGGCGGGAATGTCATGACACAGACTCTGGTAGCGCAGCGCGGTCTCAAGAGCATCGTCTTCCGACTCTGCCAGAACTCCCCACTCCGTGTAATAGCCGATCCAGTCTTCCTGCTCTGTCAGACGATCCGGATCCAGCAGCCAGTTTTCATCCAGCGGCTGGTATATCAGACAGCGATACAGATGCAGGTCGTCCTGCGGCGGCTCTTTGCTGTTTTCACGCTGATAGTGGAACCACGTATCCGGCATCAGTCCAGCCCGAAGCAGTCGGCGTTCCACGTACTTCAGTAACTCAGAATCCGGATACTCGTCCTCCAGCACGGAGCCCAGTCGCTGCAGCAGGTCTGTGAGCCCTGTCGTGGACAGGAATCCAATCTCGTGCAACGGCGTTTCTGCCAGTTCTCGAATCACCTCCAGCTGCTCATCGCTTCTCTGCAGTCGCGTCTGACTGATGACCTCCACAACGCGAAGATGCCAGCCGTCCTCCCCACGAAGCTCTCGGTCACGAACGACATGCTGCAGCGCTCCGGCATAATCCCCCTGCTCATAGCTGCACAAAGCAAGGTAGTAATGCACCCAGACTGTCGGCCCCTCCAGCTGCTCGTAACGCATCAGGCAGGTTCGAGCGGCATCAAACTGCTCCATCTGATAGGCCAGCATGCCAGCATCAAATGCCACCTGAGCGTCCTGGCAACCTTCTCGAAGACACAGGTCAAGAACATGAAGTGCATCGCGCGGTCGGTCTGTTGATCTGTAAAGCTCGGCCAGATAGCGCGCAATCACTCCGTTATTACGCTCCAGACGGAACGCGCGTGCCAGGCAACGTTCCGCTTCTCCCGAGTTGTCCGCAGCCAGAAAATGCTGACCTGCTCGCAGAAAGACGGGAGCAGAATCAGGAGCAAGATCCATCGCCTGGCGGTGCAGCTGCTCAGTTCGTTCGTCCGTGATCCGCTCCAGCATCTGCTCATCCCCACTTGCCCGCAGCGAATCCCCCAGAATCGCCAGCGCCGACATTGCCGCAGCAGATTCGCGACGACCGGCAATCAAAGCATTTCCCCAACGCCAGACCAGATCACCGTCTTCACCCGATCCACTCAGCGCAACCATCAACTCCAGTAACGAACAGGCATCTGCAGTATGAGTCACCGTAGTCGGGCCAAACTGCAGGACTTCCGCACGCAGCGCGTAGTATTCTTCCGGAGCAGGACGCTCCGTAAACGCAGCAATCCGTTTATGTAACTCCACAATCCTGCCGGCCAGTGGCGTCTCCTCCGCCTCCGCAGAAACGTTGGTCTCCTCAGCTGCGGAAGACTCTTCCGCCCCGGCACCTTCCGCAGAATCGCTGCACGGAATCAACGGGATTGCAGCAGCAGCAACGGCATCTTCCTGCCCCTCTGCCTGATCCACCACCCTCAGCCCGGAAAGCTGCCCTGCCGTTACATGCCCTGAAATACGGTGGCGTGGAACCACCAGAGCAATCGGTGACGGATCATCCGAATCCATCAGCAGCTGCAGACGTCGGAGCGTCAGATAGTCATGGGCCGCGCGAGCACGACGCTCAAGCCCTCGCGCAAGTCGCTCCGCCTGACCACGTTCCCCGGCGAGGATCCGAACCGCTGTCAGCCGCAGTCGTGTTTCGAACCAAAGGTGCAGTGCTCCCGATCGCAGCAAACGCTGATCCCATGGGTGCAGCAACTGCACCGCTTCCTCCCAGCTCTCCTCAAGAGCTGCCGCCAGCGCCAGGTTCAGATCTCGATGATGCTCGAAAAATGCCGACTCACCCGCAGGCGGAAACAGCCCATTCGCAGCCGATTCGGAAAACTCAGCAACGCAGCCCGACGCCAGCAGCACCGTGTCACGCAGCAACCCCGTACGGATGGATGCCTCCAGCGGCACAGAGACCGCCGGCTCCTCTGCCAGAAGCAGCGCGCGAGCACTCCCCTCCACCGCTGCTTCAAATCGACCGTGCAACGCATCCAGCCAGGACAGACGCATCACCGCCAGCCAGCGTCGATCACCGCGATCCGACCAGTTGCCCGACTGATCACGCACCGCGCGACATTGATGCGCGGCAATCTCCACGTCGTCCGCCGCTGTATACACATCACAGGCGTACTCCCGAAAACAACTCACACAGCTTGTCTTGCCCGTGCGGCGACAAATCTGAATCCCGTCCGCAATACATGCGTGCATGCCCTCCGAGTTGTAGCCCCCCAGCTGCCCTGTCGCCTCAGCCAGATTCTCATAGGCACAGGAACTCATCGAATACGCCAGATAGTCGTACTGGGGCTGACTGAGGTCGGCCTGAATCTGCCGAGCACGTTCTTCGTGCTGAAGCAGAGCGATCAGCTCCACCGCTCGCTCACGCATCTGCTGAAAGTCAAGCACGTACTGGGCAAGATCCATCTGGTGAAATGTCGCCCAGATATAGTGCACCGCGTGGGATTCAGAACGCGCTCGACGCCGCAGTT
>JALRDR010000462.1 GCA_023262145.1 Planctomycetaceae bacterium
GAGATGTTGGCAGCTTGTCGCAAACGGACGAACCGGCCTTTCTCTGGAACGCTCTCAAGCGTCAACCGTTGGCGATGAAGAAGCGTGTGCGCTTCTTCATCGACCTTGATCGGGGACATCATCGACCAGCGTCGCGTTCCGCGCAGCGGTCGATTTGCAGGCCAGCGCGTTGTCGGCGAGATCAACTGTGCCTGCAACAGCTGTGAGCTGTGTGCGCAGGGCCTGCAGAATCACTGTCCGCAGCGAACAGTCATCGGGATTCTGAATCATGACGGGGCGTTTGCAGACAGCCTGCTGGTACCGGAGCGAAATCTGCTGCTGGTTCCGGATTCCCTGTCCACGGAACAGGCGGTCTTCACAGAGCCAGTGGCCGCTGCCTGCAGAATCCCGCAGCAGCTGCAGCTCAACGGTCAGTCTGTCACGGTGCTCGGGGCAGGACGGCTGGGGAATCTGTGTGCACAGGTGCTGGCATTTCATGGCTGTCGTGTGCGGGTGGTCGGGAAGCATGAGCACAAACTACGTCTGATTGCAGAAGCCGGGATCGAAACGGTACAGCTGGACCGTCTGCAGCCGGAGCAGCGCTGGGACCTTGTTGTCGATTGCACTGGTTCAACTTCCGGATTGCCACTGGCTCTGCAGCTGGTACGGCCCTGCGGAACAATTGTGCTCAAGACAACGGTCGCGGACAGCCAGACAATGCAGATGGCTCCGGTGGTGATTGATGAAGTGAGCATTCTGGGGTCAAGGTGCGGACCATTTGATGTGGCCCTGCAGATGCTTCAGAAGGGGCAGGTCAACGTCGCGCCCCTGCTGTCAGCTCGCTATCCACTGCAGGATGCTCTGGCGGCATTTGAGCATGCGCGACGGAAGGATGCCCTCAAGGTTCTGCTCGACGTAGCCTGACAGCGTTGGCGGACAGTTTCGTCGACAGAGCTTTGGTGGCTGAGGAATTCACAGGAAAGCTGGAAAAATATGGAAACAATGAGTGTCGCTCAGATGCAGCATTGGATTGCGGCCAATGTGGATGTTGCTGAGCTGCGTAATCGTCGCGTACTGCTGATCGTGCCGGACTACACCAGGACAGCACCCTTGCCGGTACTGTTTCCAGCTCTGCGGCAGTTACTGCGACCGGAAGTTGCGGCACTGGACGTACTGGTGGCGCTGGGTACTCATCCGCCCATGCCTGAGCAGCAGATACGCAGCATGCTGGGGATTGCCGACGACGATCCTTGTGATGATGTGGGGTTGTTCAATCACGCGTGGGATGATCCGGAGCAGCTGTCGACGATCGGCGTGCTGACGGAGGCAGAGACGCGGGAGATTTCTGACGGTGTGCTGGCCATGGAAGTGCCGGTACAGATTAATCGTCGCGTTCATGACTATGACGTGGCCTTGGTTCTGGGCCCGGTATTTCCCCACGAGGTGGTGGGGTTCAGCGGTGGAAACAAGTACTTCTTTCCAGGCATTTCCGGCCCCGAACTGCTCAATTTCTTCCACTGGCTGGGGGCTCTGATTACGAACGTCGGCATTATCGGGATTCAGGACACACCGGTGCGTCGAGTGGTGGATCGAGCGGCAAAGCTGATTCCGCTCGAACGGCGCTGTCTGGCATTTGTCGTTGCCGCAGATGCGTCTCCATACGCCATGTTCTATGGAACGCCGGAAGACGCCTGGCGACAGGCATCAGAAGTTTCCGGGCAGGTGCATATCAGGCGGATGGATCGACCATTCCGGCAGGTACTTTCCTGTGCGCCGAAGATGTACGACGAATTGTGGGTTGCCGGCAAGTGCATGTACAAGCTGGAGCCGGTGGTTGCCGACGGTGGTGAACTGATTATTTATGCACCACACATGAAGGAAATCTCAATAACGCACGGGTCCAGTATTGAAGCGGTGGGCTATCACGTACGGGATTATTTTACAAAGCAGTGGGATCGCTTCCGGGATTTTCCCTGGGGCGTACTTGCTCATTCAACCCACGTGCGGGGTACCGGGACATTTACGGACGG
>JALRDR010000496.1 GCA_023262145.1 Planctomycetaceae bacterium
CACCGCGCCCGACTTGATGTTGCTGCCGGGAATGCTCTTCTGAACACTCACGACAATGATGTCTCCAAGCCCGGCATAACGACGGCGAGAACCGCCAAGAACCTTGATGCAACGAACGGACTTCGCACCGGAATTGTCCGCTACATCGAGAACTGTCTGCATCTGAATCATTGCACTGCCTCAAAAGTCAACGGCTGCCTCAGCCGATCTCGCCCGAATCATCGCCACTATCAGCAATTGCTGCACCAACGGCGGCTGTCACGACACGCACAAGGGTCCACCGCTTCAAACGAGACTTCGGGGGACACTCCTCAATCTCAACAGTATCCCCGGTGTTGGCAACGTTATCCTCATCATGCACATGACAAATCGTGCGACCGCGGATAATCTTGCCGTACTTCGGGTGCTTCATCCGTCGCTCAATCTCGACACGCAGAGTCTTCTGCTGTCCTGATTTTGCAACCGTTCCAATAAGAGTCTTCTTCATACCGCTACCATCCAGCTCAAGACGATCCGACAATAAACCCGCAATCTCACCAGCCCGCCTGCGGGCTCAGCCACTCACAAGAATGAACCGTGTCAGCAGGACTTCCTGACTCCATGCTGAGTGGAATTCGTCCTGCCAGCTGCAATCACCCGGCAACACCGAAGTCCTGAGAACCGAACGCTCGAAGCAACGCCCACCACTCAACGACCACTACGCCCCGGCCGACTCGCCATCCCGCTCACGCTGGACGGTCAGAATTCTGGCAATCGTCCGACGCAGCTTCCTGGCCGCACTAGGAGTGTCGTTACGCTCCGTTGCTGACTGTACCCGAAGCTTGAAGAGCGACTGCTGTGCGCCCTTCAGCTCATGCTCCAGTTGCTCAGATGACATCTCTCGAATTGCTGCCGCCTTCGACATCTTCTTAACCCACCCAAACAAGGTTCCGCAAACTGCTCTGCATGCCGCAGAAAAATCCTGTGCTGCGAAGAAGCAGTGATCGAAAGCGAGCACTGTCTCCGACCCACTGCTCAGCAGGTGTCCTCTGAGCCTCACTGTGCGTGAGACCCAGACAACACATCAACCAAGCTCAGGACGACGACCGACCAGGCGAACCCGGACCGGCAACTTGTGGGCAACACGTGCGAAACACGTCTTTGCCAACGCCTCACTGACACCCTGGAGCTCAAACATCACCGTGCCGGGTTTGACTACCGCCACCCACCGATCCGGCTCACCCTTCCCCTTACCCATTCGCGTCTCAAGCGGACGGGCGGTGACGGGCTTCTGTGGGAAGATGCGGATCATTACCCGACCCTCGCCACGAACATATTGGTTTGCTGCAACTCGGCAAGCCTCGATTGTGCGACCAGTGACGTGACCCGCGTCAAGTGACTGCAGACCCCACTCACCGAACACAACCGTGTTCCCGCGAGTCGCGTCACCTCTTATACGTCCTCTTTGGCTTTTTCTGTGCTTGACCCGCTTTGGCATTAGAGCCATCTGCAGTCTCCTCTTCTGAATAGTCGCCCAAATCGATCCATACTTTGACCCCGATAATGCCCATCGTCGTCTTCGACTCGGCAAAACCGTACTCAATGTGCCTTCTCAGGGTACTCAATGGAATCGACCCCCGACTGGCCTTCTCCGTTCGAGACATCTCGGCCCCGCCGAGACGCCCGGACATCTCAATTTTAACACCCAAAACACCTGAGCCCATCACCTCATCAAGCGTCTTCTTGATGGCCCGACGGAAACTGCCGCGCTTCTCAAGTGACTGGGCCACCTTCTGAGCAACGAGTGCGGCGTTGCGGTTGGGGTTCGTGATCTCAACGATCTTCAGATCCATTCGACGACCGGTCAGATCCTCAAGTTCCCCCTTGAGCCGATCGACCTCTTTTCCCTTTTGCCCAATGATCACACCGGGCCGACCTGTGTGCAGATGCACCACCACAGAATCGCGAGTACGCTCAATCTCAACCTTCGCGACATCCGCATTCTTGCAGCGGTCGGCCACAAACCTGCGAATTCGATTGTCCTCAAGCAGCAAGTCGCCAAACTCGCTCTTGCGCGCATACCACCGGCTGCGCCACGTCTCCATGACACCAATGCGGAACCCCGTAGGTCGAACCTTCTGACCCATTCCTACACCTCAACCTTTGCTGAAATTAGCCGAGTTCCGGAGCCGAAACCGCAACATGAATGTGGGATGTCCTGCGGCGAATCAGGTTCGCCATACCGCGGGCACGAGCCTGTACTCGCTTGAACATAGGACCACCGTCGACCCTGGCTTCGCTGATTACCAGCCGACCAGGATTACGGACACCTCGATCCTCAGCGTTAGCAATCGCACTCCGCAGCACAGCCTCAATCATGCGAGCGCCGCGATTCGGCTCATAGGCCAACGCCAGCAACCCCTGATCTGCTGTTCGACCGCGAATAAGATCCGCGAACGGCCGCACCTTGGTGGCGGAAATTCTAGCAAACTGATGAGTAGCACGTACGTCTGACATCACTTCTTGCCCTTCGAACCATGACCGCGAAAAGTGCGCGTCGCCGAGAATTCACCCAGCTTGTGCCCCACCATATCCTCAGTCACGTACACGCTGATATGTACCCTTCCGTTGTGCACAAGGAAGGTGTGACCGACGAATTCCGGTGAAATCGTGCTGCGTCGAGCCCAGGTTTTCACTGGCTCCTTACGACCCGCCTCGTTCAGCTTCTCGACTTTTTCCAAAAGTCGAGGATCAACGAAGGGGCCCTTTTTCAACGACCGCCCCATCACAACACCCTTTTCTCAGAGAACAACACTTGAATCAGATCTTCACTTCGCCGTAACGAACTGAAATACGCCGCCGCACGATCGCCTTGCCAGATGCCTTCTTGCGATCACGCGTCTTGCCACCCTTCGCCGGGCGACCCTGAGCAGAACAGGGGTGACGGCCACCCGAATTACGCCCCTCACCACCACCCATCGGGTGAGCGACTGGGTTCATGGCCGTACCACGTACATGCGGACGACGACCCTTCCAACGATTGCGTCCCGCCTTGCCGATCACAATGCTGCTGTGCTCCGAATTTCCAATGATCCCAATCGTTGCACGACAGGAAGACGGGATTCGACGCACCTCACCGCTCGGCAGCGTAATCTGTGCCCAACGACCATCTCGGGCGTTCAGCGTGGCAGCCATCCCGGCACTGCGGCACAGCTGACCACCACGACCCGGCTGCATCTCGATGTTATGCACCTGAGTGCCGAGAGGAACGCAGCTGAGAGGCATGCAATTCCCAACGTTCGGCTCCACAGCCGGTCCGCTCTCAACCCGATCGCCAGCCTTCATGCCCTCAGCGGCGAGGATGTATCTCTTCTCACCATCTGCATACTCAAGCAAAGCAATTCGACTGCTGCGATTGGGGTCGTATTCGATGTGTGTCACAGTGGCGACGACACCGTCCTTGTCGCGCTTGAAGTCCACAACTCGATACAAACGCTTGTGACCACCGCCACGGTGCTTGGCGGTAATCTTGCCCTGATTGTTACGGCCGCCCTTCTTCTTCGCCCGAATTGTCAACGACTTCTCCGGACGCTTCTTGCGATCCGTAATCTCAGCGAAATCACTGACGGAAGCCCCGCGGCGACCTGGCGTAACCGGCTTGTAAAATCGAATTCCCATGACACTCTATCCAATACCTACGGACGCTGACGCCTTGAACCCTGTCTCGGCGAAGAAAGGACGCCGAACTCTGAAGCCGCTCAACCTGTCGCTAAGCAGCATCACCCTTGACGAACCTGCACCATCAATAAAACGAAATGCGGTCATCCTCGTGCAACTTGACGATCGCCTTCTTCCAGGAACGCGTCCGACCCGTATGGAACTTGTGCCGGCGAGGCTTACCGATACGGTTCTGTGTGCGGACGTCTACCACTCGCACTCCGAACAACTCTTCAACCGCTCGCCGAATGTCAGCCTTGGTCGCCAACGGATTTACCTCGAAGGAATACGCATTATGCAACTCAGACAGAGCCGCACCCTTCTCAGTCACCAACGGTCGCAAAATCACCTGATGCGACTCGACAGTGATCCCGGAGGCCGATTCGTTATTGCTTGCCATCTTAGCTCACCCACTCAGCCTGTCAGCTGATACCACTGAAACCAAACGGTCGGTGTTTATACCCACACAAACCACAGGAAGCACGTTGACCTCAGGATTCTCGCCCTAAAATCCTGTCCATCTCACCAACGGTAATTACAAGGTGACGCTGTCGGAGCAGATCATAGGCGTTCAACTCATTGCCAGGCATTACAGTCACCCCGGCAATGTTGCGAGCAGATCGGTAGACATTGCGATCCACACCTTCTGTCGCCAACAACACCGATGACCCAGCCAGACCAACCGCGCCAAGAAACGAAGCTACCCGCTTCGTCTTGATCTCCGCAAGCTCCCAACGCTGCAACACTACGGCCTGCTCATCCTGAAACTTGCTGAGCAACGCCATGCGAGTCGCCTTCTGGACGGCCTTGCGAGGCATCCGGTAGCTGTAATCCCTTGGCTTCTTGCCGAATGCATGCCCACCGCCACGTCGTACCGGTGTACGAATGGAGCCAGCGCGAGCACGTCCGGTACCCTTTTGCTTGAACAGCTTGCGAGTACTTCCGGCAACCATGCCGCGAGACCTGGTCTGCACCTCACCAACACGCCGGTTGGCACGGTACATCACCACAGCGTCATGCAGCAACTGCTTGCTGATCCCGTCTGCAACTTCCGCCGGATCGAAGCTGTAAGTACCACACTCCGAACCGCTCATATCCCGAATTGGAACAGAAATCATGGATTCACCCACCTGCTCAGTTCTTCGCCGAACGCCGAATTACAACAAAACCACCATTCGGGCCCGGTATCGCACCCCGCACCACAACAACATTGTTCTCATCGTCCAGTCGTACCACTGACAGGTTACGAACCGTCACCCGCACACCACCGTAACGACCGGCCATGCGAGTACCTTTGAGCACGCGAGACGGGTCAGCACTCTGCCCGATTGAACCAGGCTTGCGATGAACCCGCTTGGCACCATGACTGGCCGGCTGACCACTGAAATTATGCCGCTTCATCCCGCCAGCAAAGCCACGACCGAGCGATGTGCCAACCACATCCACGAACGCGACACCTTCCAGCGAAGATGGGAGCAACTGCTGACCCACGACAAACTCGTGTTCATCAGACCCCACCCGGAACTCGCGAACCCACTGCTGCGGCTCGCAATCCGCCTTGGGAACCGACACACCCTGAGCCTGCCGGCGACCGCCGAGCTCAGCAACGTGCCCACGCTCAGCCCGCGACGCCTTGCCGCGAGCCCTGTCGCCGAAACCCAACTGCACAGCACTGTAACCATCACGCTCCAGGGTGCGAACCTGCAGCACGCGGTTGGGACCCGCCTCGATGACAGTCACAGGCACAATGACGCCGTCCTGATCATAGACTTGCGTCATACCGATTTTTCGACCCAGCAGACCTACAGACATTTGCGGCACCCGCTCCATTTATCAAGCTCGCCGAACACCCGGAACGGCAACCCAACAATCCGCACAGCCAGAACAGCCTGACTAACGACTGACCCAGTTGTGAAATGTATCATCAACAACAAATCGACCAGACCGCCAGATGCAAAGCCAGACAGCACCAGCCAACACAACATGCCAGGCGCGCTGACAGCCCGCCAGCACCCTGAAACCGCAAGGAACGCCGCCCGCGTGCTTCCAGCTGAACACTGACCACACACACGGCTTCCATCTTCCGGCAGCCCCAGGCGTCAAGCACGCCGAACTGCCTGCCCTAACCCAGCAAGCTCGCTATCGCAAGCAGTCGTCAGGACGCAACCGATATCCAGAACAACATCGAAATCAGCCGCTCGACCAACAACTGACTACTTCGACACCGCCCTGATCTTGATATCCACACCAGCAGGCAGACTGAGCTTATTCAGCGCATCTACCGTCTTTCCTGTCGGCTGAACAATATCGATCAGCCTCTTGTGAGTCCTGATCTCGAATTGCTCACGCGACTTTTTGTCAATGTGAGGACTCTTAAGAACGGTGTACCGTTCCATCCGCGTCGGAAGCGGAACTGGCCCGTGCACAATTGCCCCGGTTCTCTTTGCGGTATCCACAATATCCGCTGCAGACTGGTCCAAGACAGAGTGGTCGTAGGCTTCCATCCTGATCCGAATGCATTCTTCCACAGCAGCAGCCACCGTAAGTCACCTTGGCATAAGAGTTTGAGTAAATTGTGCGTTCACATCCCCTGCGGCGGGGAATCGCGTAGCCTATCGTTGCCGGTATCAACTGTCAACGAAGGTCGGAAAGAAATCAATTAGTTCGGATTTTGAGACTGAAAACTTCAATCACATGAAACTGTCTACAATTTCAGAAGGAGCAATCTCGTATTTGCAGGGCTCCATGGAGTAAGAGGCGCGGCCCTGAGACAGACTTCTGACCCTTCCAGAATACCCAAACATCTCAACCAGCGGAACCTCGCACTGCAGGACGCAGAGATCACCACGCCGGTCTGAATTCACAATGATCGCCCGCCTCGCGTTGAGGTCCCCCTGGATGTTGCCCAGGAATTCCTCGGGAGTTGTTACCTCCAGCGACATGACTGGCTCCAGAACCTGCATTTTCCCTTCTGTGCGAACCCGTCGGAAGGCCTCGGCGGCGGCCATGCGGATCGCCACCTCGTTGCTTTCTCCCTCACGGAAATCCACTGCTTCAGCCACTAACTCCAGTCCCAGAATCGGATGCCCATAGTTTCCTCCAGCCTCCGCCTCCTTCTGCAAGGCCTCCTCAAGAACCAACAGCAGTGGCTTTGGCAATTGTTCAGGCGGGAAACTGAGCCGAACTTTCAATTCCGGACTCTCGGGAGTTTCTCGTGCCAGCAGGGTGAGCCCAAAGGCGATCAGACCAGATGGCAGTTGTCGAGTAAAGTTCTCGGTGATTCGCAACTCTCCCGACAGCTTTTCTCGATAGCTTACACGCGGTTTATGGAATTTCACCTTGAGCCGAAAGTCTCGCTCCATGCGGTTGCGGATGATCTCGAGGTGCAGTTCGCCCATTCCACTAATGACCGTCTGGCCCGTCTCGGAGTTGCTGTGGACGCGAAACGTGGGATCCTGCTTTTCCAGTCGGATCAGAGTTTCGTCAAGCTTCTTACGGTCAGCACTGCTCTCAGGCTCAATGGCCATTGAAATGACCGTTTCCGGGAATTTAATCGACTCCAGAGCAATCGGATTCTTTGGATCACATAACGTATCCCCGGTCGATGAGTCGCGTGGGCCAAGAATCCCACAAATATCTCCGGCATGCACCGATTCGACCTTCTCCCGGGAGTCAGACTGGATCTTCCAGAGCTGAGTTGCCATCTCCTTTTTGCCAAGACGCGGATTCCAGAGCTTGGAGTTGCCAGTGAGTACACCGCTGTAGACTCGAGCAAAATAGAGGTCGCCGTGCGTATCTGCCTGCACCTTGAACAACAACACGCATAACGGGTCATCTGCAGATGCTCGGCGAGTATCCATCTCGCCCTCCCTGCGACCAGTCGGGATTACACCCGTGACAGGTGGGCGATCCTGTGGGCTGGGAAGATAGTTACAGACCGCGTCAAGAACTGGCTGAACGCCAATATAGTCCAGCGATGAGCCGCACAGGACCGGCTGCAATTCGCCAGCCAGTGTGGCCGTTCGAACAGCCCTGTGAATTAACTCAACCGGGATCTCCCCCTCTTCCATGCAGGCAACCATCAACTCCTCATCATGCAGTGAAAGCTCATCCAGCATCTCGGAACGATACAGCTCGGCATCATCACGAAGACCCTCTGGGATCTCCTCAACACTCATCTCCACTCCGCGACTTTCCTGATCCCAGTACAGCGCCTTCATGCGGATGAGATCAATCACTCCCGCAAACCCCTCCGGACCCGAATCCGGCCCGCTGCCAATTGGCAACTGCAGAGCCAACGGACGAGCGTGCAACCGGTGCCGCAACTGATCAACAACACGCTCAAAGCCTGCCCCAATCCGGTCCATCTTGTTCACAAAACAGAACCGCGGCACACCGTAATGATTCGCCTGCCGCCAGACCGTTTCACTCTGAGCCTCCACGCCCTCGACCGCACTGAACACCACGACGGCGCCGTCGAGCACCCGCAGACTTCGCTCCACCTCAGCCGTAAAATCCACGTGCCCCGGGGTATCAATGAGATTGATGGAATGGCCGTTCCATCCACAAGTCACAGCCGCTGAGTAAATGGTGATGCCACGCTCAGCCTCCTCCGGGTCGAAGTCCGTCTGGGTTGTTCCGTCGTCGACGTTGCCCATACGGTGAGAAGCACCGGCGTAGTAAAGGATTCGCTCCGTCGTGGTCGTCTTCCCCGCATCAATATGAGCAATAATGCCGATGTTGCGGATCGTCTCAATGTCTCGCATCTCACCACCCAGTTCCCGGGAACACCGCCCCTGCCTGCAACATCCGGCCAAGCCATAAAAAAACGCCGAACAGACTGCTGTCGCAGACCGTCCGGCGCCTGATCTCCTGTTGCCCGAATCACCAGGCGAAGTGAGAAAATGCCTTGTTCGCATCTGCCATACGATGCACGTTCTCGCGCTTGGTCATCGCTATGCCCTCACGCCGAAACGCCGCCAGCAACTCGTCTGCCAGCGATCGATCCACCGGACGCCCCTTACGACCACGGACCGCCTCCAGAATCCAGCGAATCGACAACGCCTGCTGCCGACGTGGGTTGACAGGAGTTGGCACCTGATAAGTAGCACCGCCAACACGCTTGGATCGAACTTCAATCGCAGGCTTCACGTTCTCAACTGCGGTCTCGAAGACCCGCAGAGGACTCTCGTCCGGCAACTGCCTCTGAATCTGATCCATCGCGCGATAGAACGCACCCAGAGCCACACTCTTCTTGCCGTCATACATCAGGCAATTCACGAACTTGGACACGAGAATGCTGTTGAAGCGGGTATCAGGTGTCAGCTGGTCCTGACTGGCAGTGAACTTCTTGACCATCGAATTTGTCTCACAAGACGCTGCAGCATCACGGTGCCAGCAGAGTCAAAACACAAGTTGAACAGAATACGACCCCAAAACGACCAATCACAACCTGACAGGCCCCGGCAGACTCGCTGAATTCATCGAGCCAACAGCCGGGTCCGCAGCCGAAACGTGGCCGAACAGCAGTGCACCGAAACCCATCCGGCTTCTTTGCAACACGCTGATACAAACCGCTGTCACTTCTTGCCGCCGCCCTTGGGACGCTTGGCCCCGTAACGACTGCGTGACTGACGACGGTCCGACACACCAAGCGTGTCAAGAACACCACGGATTACCTTGTAACGAACACCCGGCAGGTCGCGAACTCGACCGCCGCGAACGAGCACAATGGAGTGCTCCTGAAGGTTGTGCCCCTCACCCGGGATGTAGGCCGTCACTTCCTTCCCATTCGACAGGCGAACCCTGGCCACCTTACGCAATGCGGAGTTTGGCTTTTTGGGTGTCACCGTCTTGACCTGCAGACAAACACCGCGTTTCTGCGGGCAGCCTTCAAGCACTGGAGACTTGGACTTGACGGATTGCTGCTTTCGCGGCTTTCGGATGAGCTGATTAATCGTGGGCATAGGTCGCCAGACACACACAAAACACAGAAATAGAAAATGCAATGCGGAGACGGACCGCGAAAGACAAGCGGGGCATCGTACCCCTGCTGTCAATGATCGTCAACCTCCTTGCAACTCGTTCATCGTAATGACCCAAATTCGCGATTCAGACTCTTCAGGGAAGAGTCTGGTTATCACGATCGGGAAATTCCTGGCACGCTCAGGGATCAAGAGCATCCGGGCTGAGGTCAGCCAGAGACGGCGCTGCAGGACGATCCGGATTCACAGGGCGAGATGCAAAATCTGCGGCCCCCATGAGATCCTGGCGTGCCAGAGCCATTCTTGCTCGCGCTTCTTCCTGCTCCCGAAGCGCAGAATCGTGGATTCGTACCTGAGCATCCTGGTGCAGGTGGAATCCGGTACCGGCCGGAATCAGATGCCCCAGAATGACGTTTTCCTTGAGCCCCACAAGCTGATCCATGCGACCACCCAGAGCTGCCTCTGTGAGCACCTTGGTGGTCTCCTGGAAACTGGCCGCAGAGATGAAACTCTCGCTGGATACAGCAGCCTTGGTAATCCCCAGCAGCTGAGGACTGGCCTTCGCCTTGCGAAGTGGAGCGTACTTAATGGGACGATCCAGCTCGGCGTTTACTTCCTCAATCTCGGAGATTGCAACCTTGTCACCTTCCAGCCCCTGTACCGGGTCCGGTCCCTGATACTCAGAACTTCCAGGATCTGTAATCCGCCCCATCAACTCCACAGCGTCGTTGACTCGCTTGAGCTCGAACTTGTCGATGAGCACACCTGGCAGCAGGTCCGTATCTCCCACAGTGTCAATACGCACCTTGCGGAGCATCTGGGAGACCACAATCTCAATATGCTTGTCGTCAATCTCCACCCGCTGAGCACGATAGACGTTCTGGATTTCATGCAGCAGATACTGCTGCACTTCTTCCGGCCCACTCACACGCAGAATGTCCTGCGGTACCAGCGGCCCGCGAACAAGCGCGTCACCGGCCTTGACGAGGTCACCGGAGTGAACCTGCAGGTCCTTGCCATGCGGAATGACGTGCTCCACTTCGGTTCCGTCTGCAGCCTTGACGATCACAAGCCGCTTGCCACGCTTCTTCTCAGCCGGCAATTCAACTTCCCCGTCAATCTCTGCAACAACAGCAGGGTCCTTCGGCTTGCGGGCTTCGAACAATTCCGTCACTCGTGGCAGACCCCCGGTAATGTCCTGAGTACCGGAGGATTCTCGAGGCGTCTTCGCGACGACTGCACCAGCATTCACTGACCCGCCGTCTCCAACTTCGATACTCGCCCCTTCAGGCAGGTAATAGAAGTCCAGAATCTTGCCGCTGCCATCTTCCACGACCACCTGAGGGTGCAGGCCACCCTTGTGCTCAATCACGGTACGACGCATCGTACCAGAGCCCTCTTTCTCAACACGGATTGACTGTCCCTCAACACAGTCCTCAAGCCGCACACGACCGCCAACCTGAGCGATAATCGGTATGGCGTGAGGATCCCAGTTGCAGAGCACGTCGCCGGGCTTGACAACCTGATCCTCGCCGACCTGCAATACTGCCCCGTTTGGTACGCGTTGAGCATCAACCTCGCGGCCACGGTCGTCCACAATCGCCAGCTCACCGTTACGACCGAGCACAACCTGACGGCCTTCTGAGTTGATTACGCTGCGAATTCGTGTGAATCGAACTCGCCCCTCGCGTTTGGCAATCATCTCACTCTCTTCCACAGCCGTCGTGCCGACGCCACCCATGTGGAACGTCCGCATCGTGAGCTGTGTTCCTGGCTCGCCGATACTCTGAGCCGCAATGATGCCAACCGCCAGACCCATCTCAACAAGATCGCCGGTGCTGAGGTCCATTCCGTAACACCGCTGGCAGATCCCCAGAGGCGCTTCACATGTCATCGGGCTGCGCACCTGAATTCGCTCCAGCCCCATCTCCTCAATCTGCCGCGCCTTCTCGACGGTAATCATCTCTCCTTCGCGAACAATCGTCTCTTCCGTGATCAGGTTCACGATGTTCGTGCGACTGACGCGACCACGAATCGCATCGGCCAGACTGACTTCAACTTTCTCACCGCGGTAAACGACACCTCGAGTGAGCCCTTTGGTGGTCCCGCAGTCTTCGCAGGTCACCACCATGTTCTGACAGATATCAGCCAGTTTTCGTGTGAGATAACCACTGTCGGCCGTCTTCAGAGCAGTGTCTGCCAGACCCTTGCGGGCACCGTGAGTCGAACTGAAGTACTCAAGTACTGACAGCCCCTCACGGAAATTGGACTTAATCGGGGTCTCAATGATCTCGCCACTTGGCTTGGCCATCAGACCACGCATCCCCGACAACTGCTGAATCTGACCGACGCCGCCTCGAGCACCAGACTGGGCCATCAGATAGATCGGGTTGACGTAGCGACCTTCGTCTCGCTCGTCGCTCTTCAACTGCTCCATCATGGACTTCATGATCGCTTCGCGAGCGTGAGTCCAGGTTTCAAGGACCTTGTTGTAACGCTCCTTGTCAGTGATCACCCCGCGATCGAAGAGCTTCATCAGACGCAACACTGCCTTCTCGGAGTCCGCAATCTGCTGATCCTTGTTTGGCGCGGTACACAGGTCGCTCACACCAAAGGACAGACCGCTTTCCGTAGATGTGCGGAACCCGAGACTCTTCATGCGGTCAAGCAACTCGATTGTCTCACGTCGCCCCAGCTCCAGATAACAATCGGAAATCACACGGGCAAGATCCTTGCTGCCCATCGTGATGTTGTAATAAGCCATCTTGCGGGGCAGGATGTCGTTGAAGAACACTCGACCGGGAGACGTTTCGACAAGTCCCCCGGATCGGAATTTCTCCGCTCCGTCACCCTTCACGCGCTTCCCGCGAGGAAGACGAACACGTACCGTCGCATGGCGACTCACCTTACCCTGCTGAAACGCCATGAATACTTCATCTGTCGACGCGAAGACCATCCCGTCCCCGACGTGATCCGGCTTCTGCAGTGTCTGGTAGTAACACCCCATCACGATGTCCTGCGACGCACTGATAATTGGCGAACCATTCGCAGGGCTGAAAATGTTGTGAGTCGACATCATGAGAGTGGTTGCCTCTACCTGCGCCTCCATGGAGAGCGGCAGATGCACAGCCATCTGGTCACCGTCGAAGTCTGCATTGAACCCCTTGCAGACAAGCGGATGCAGACGGATCGCATTTCCCTCAACCAGCACCGGCTCAAATGCCTGAATCCCGATTCGGTGCAGCGTAGGAGCACGGTTGAGCAGAACGGGATGGTCGCGAATCACCTCATCAAGGATGTCCCATACATCCTCGTCACGTCGCTCGAGCATTCTCTTGGCACTCTTGATCGTATCAGCGTGCCCCAGATCCTTGAGCCGACGAATGACAAATGGCTGGAACAACTCCAGCGCAATCTTCTTGGGCAGGCCACACTGATGCAGCCGCAACTCCGGCCCGACAACAATCACGCTTCGCGCGGAATAGTCAACGCGTTTGCCCAGCAGGTTCTCCCGGAATCGCCCCTGCTTGCCCTTGATCATATCCGTCAGGGACTTGAGTGGACGGTTTGACGAACCAAGCACCGGACGCTTGCAGCGGTTATTGTCGAACAGTGCGTCAACTGACTGCTGGAGCATTCGCTTTTCGTTGCGAACGATGACCTCCGGCGCATTGAGATCGACGAGTTTCTTGAGCCGGTTGTTGCGGTTGATGATACGGCGGTACAGATCATTCAGGTCGCTTGTCGCGAAATTGCCTGAATCCAGCAGTACCAATGGACGCAGGTCCGGTGGGATCACCGGAATCACATCCAGCACCATCCAGTCCGGCCGGTTGTCACTGTCGCGGAGCGCTTCGACGATCTTGAGCCGTTTGATGAGGTCCTTGGTCTTCTGCTGAGCAGTGGACTTCTCAAGATCGCGACGCAGCTCTTCAGACAATTCGCGGAGCTGCATCTGTGCCAGCAGCCGCTTGATCGCCTCGGCACCCATGCCAATCTCGAAATTGCCGTCACCGTAGTCACGCCGTGCCTGACGAGCCTCTTCCTCGGTGAGCATCTGGCACCGCTCAAGCGGTGTATCGCCCGGATCAATGACCACGTAGTCCTGGAAGTAAATTACCTTTTCCAGCGATGTCGTCTTCATGTTGAGCAGCGCGCCAAGGCGAGACGGCATCGACTTGAAGAACCAGATATGCACAACCGGCGCGGCAAGTTCAATATGCCCCATACGTTTGCGGCGCACGCGACTGTGAGTCACCTTGACGCCACAACGGTCGCAGATCATTCCCTTATACTTCATCCCACGGTACTTGCCGCAGGCGCATTCCCAGTCCTTCTCCGGACCAAAGATTCGCTCACAGAACAAACCATCGCGCTCTGGTCTGTATGTTCGATAGTTGATCGTTTCCGGCTTTTTGACTTCGCCAAATGACCAGCTGCGGATGTCCGAAGGACTAGCCAGACTGATCTTCACTGCTGCGTAATCATTAACGCGATCAAAAGTACCTTCACTCACGCTCACGCGATCTTCTCCTTGCTTTCGGAGCCCTGTTGTATTCTTTGAATTCCCCGGGAGCAGATCGGTGCTGCCCCCTACCCTGTCTGATCAATGCCAACTGCTGCAATACGCAGCGTCAGTTCACGGCTTTTTCCAGCTGCAAATTCAAACAGAGACCGCGAATTTCGTTATTGAGTACGTCGAAACTTGCCGGAGTGCCGGCTTCCAGAGTGTTCTCACCCTTCACCATGCTCTCGTAGATCTTGGTGCGTCCCTCGACGTCGTCACTCTTCACAGTGAGCAGTTCCTGAAGGATATAGGCTGCCCCGTACGCTTCCAGAGCCCACACTTCCATCTCACCAAATCGCTGGCCACCGAAACGGGCTTTCCCGCCGAGCGGCTGCTGGGTGATAAGGGAGTAAGGACCGGTCGCTCGAGCATGCACTTTGTCGTCCACCAGGTGGTG
>JALRDR010000765.1 GCA_023262145.1 Planctomycetaceae bacterium
GAAGACCCCGACCCAACTGAAGACCCCGGTGCCACCCACCGGTCGGATCTTTCCCCGGGTTGTCACGATGCCGGGCGTTCCGGGTGCACAATGCACGGCGGAGGCATGTTGCAGATCGGAAACATCTCTGCTTACGGGAAAGCAACGTGTCCGCTGATCGATGGCTGCACGAACAGAATTGACTGCCCGATGCGACGTCCGGCCAGATCCTGAACATCCGCACAGACCACACAGATCAGCCGCGATGCGGCAGCGCCCGGCAGGAATTCCACGGCATCAACACGATCCCGCTGCCGCTTGAATCCTCGTTCCTCTATCATTGGTGTCGATGTGCATTGCGAAGGAATCGCCCTGGTTGCCCATCTGCCATTTTGTTCACTGGAGTCGATACGTGTCTGGAATTGTCAAGCTGTGCTGTCTCCTGTCGCTGCTGTTTTCCTGCCAGGTCACTGTCGCCCAGCAAAGTGCCCCACCGCAACTTGAGACTCCGCAGATCGTCCGTCGTCCGCTCACCATCACTGGCCGTGTCACGCACGACAACGGCCGCGGCGTAATCGTTGCTCAGGGTGGCCGGGAGCATGGTTTTGCCGTTCACATGCAGCGTGGCAAGCTGGTTTTCGATGTGCGAGTGGATCGCACGGTGACGCGTCTGATATCGCCACTTCCCGTCCCTCCGAAGTTCTCCTTCACAGCGACGTTGACTCCCGATGAGATGCAGTTGCACATCGACAATCGTCAGGTTGGACGGAAGCCATCACCCGGCCTGATTCCGGTTCAGCCGGGCGATGGTCTGGACGTGGGAAAAGATGAGTTGTCTGCGGCGGGCGACTACCGATCACCGAACCCCTTCAACGGAGCAATCGACGAAATTGCCGTAACTCCCGGTAAGGAAGTCCGCAATCTCAGGCCGTTTGTTTCCCAGCTCATCACACCATGGGGAGAATCTGTGACTGCAGAGAATGCGTGGCAGGAATATCCCCGACCACTGCTGCAGCGTGATCAATGGGCCTGCCTGAATGGCCACTGGGATTACGCCATCACAGAAGCAGATGTCACAGCTCCGCCCGCAGACTGGACCGGAAAGATTCTCGTCCCGTTTTCGATCGAATCACGACTCAGCGGTGTCCAGCGTTTACTCAATGACGAGGAAGCACTCTGGTACCGCCGCTGGATCACC
>JALRDR010000842.1 GCA_023262145.1 Planctomycetaceae bacterium
TCGCGATGCCGGATCGACTATTCAGAATCTTGCGGCAGCAGCACTTGCCGGAGGCGATTCTGCTCACCCGGGATTCGAAGCTGATCACCTTTCCTGGAACAGTGCTCAGCGGCTCATTTCCGATGTGCAGGCGTCTGGTTCAACGCAGTTATTGCCGACTGCGGGACTTGTGGAGCGAATTCGGGAGGTGAAGGATCGTTGGGAGCTGGCAGAGATTCGCGAAGCGATTCGAATTGCTGAACGTGGGTTCGGAGTGATGCGAAGCAGTCTGTCGGGCGGCCAGACGGAACTGGAGGTACGCGAGACTCTGGAGCGGGCAATGAAGGCTTTTGGCGGTGCTGGAACAGCGTTTGAGCCGATCGTGGGCGTCGGTCCGACGGCGGCATTACCGCACGCTCACGCTGGCCAGCGGCTGGTTTCGGAAAGCCCGCTATTGCTCGTGGACTGGGGGGCTCAAGTCGGCAGCGGTTATCGCAGCGATCTGACGCGAGTGCTGTTTACCGGACGCCCGACAAAACAGATGCAGAAGGTCTACGAAGTGGTGCTGCAGGCGGAGCAGGCGGCAATTGCAGCGATTCGGCCGGGGGTCAGCTGCGTGGAAGTGGATCGAATTGCTCGCGGAATGATTGCTGATGCGGGCTTCGGTTCCTTTTTTGGCCACGGACTGGGACATGGATTTGGTCTTGAGATTCACGAATCGCTGCGAATGAGTCCCATTACCGATCAGGTTTTTGAGCCAGGAATGGTGATCACAGTAGAGCCGGGTATCTATCTTCCGGGGAAATTTGGAGTTCGGATTGAGGACGACGTGCTGGTAACGCGGGACGGAGTTGAGGTGCTTTCCTCCCTTCCTCGCGAATTCGAAGCGTCGTTCGCCGACGTCCTTGCATAATTCCCCCTTTTTCTCGATTATTCGGATGAATCGGGCGCAACAGTTTCCGTGCGGAGGCATGTGCGCGCTGCTACTGCCGACAGGACTGCGACCAGAACTCAACGGGTGCTGCAGTTCCTGGAGGCGGTGGAGACGAAGCTGCGTGAACAAGGCTGCGTGAACAAGGCTGCGTGAACGGGGCGGTGGGAACCATGTTCGGCCGCTCCGTTGCGAGTGGTTTACTGTGCAGAGTTACATAGTTTTGCACCGGGCAGCCGTTTGGGCACCGCGGTCAGAAGTAACTGACAGGACAATGATTCCAGTTGTTCAGGATCGCCTGCGGGTGTAATTCACTGAACTTTTTACGTACTGAAAAAAATCAAAGAGGCACACTGATGTCTCGGAGGCGTTTCATAAATGGCGAAATCGTCTGATACAGAAGGCCGGGGGGAATCCTTCGACCTCGATCGATTCCGAAAGTTGTTGCAACTGATGGAAAAGTACGGGGTTAACGAAGTTGCGCTGCAGAACGAGGACGAGTCGTGGAAGATTCGTCGGGGGCCGCGACAGGTTGCCGTATCACCGGAGCAGGTTGTGCAGTCGGTGGCACCTGTGGTTGCGGCGGCACCTGCTGCTCAGACACCGTCACCTGGACCGGCTGCTGCCGCGTCCGGAGGTGCAGAAGCGGTGACCATCAACGCTCCGACGATCGGCACATTTTATTCTGCACCCAATCCGGAAGAGTCTGCGTTCGTCAGCGTGGGTTCTGTAGTCAAGCCGGATACTGTCGTCTGCATCATTGAAGCCATGAAGGTCTTCAACGAGGTGCATGCTGAAAAGGCAGGGCGCATTGCGGAAATCCTGGTAAAGAACGGAGATGCCGTTGGTTTTGGGCAACCCTTGTTCCGTATCGAACCGGTGTAAGCGGGCAGTTGCTGCAACAGCGATCCTGCTGCCTTGTCTGCTGCAGGGACTGTTGCCTGCTGCGGGATTCCTGTTGCAGGCATTACTGCAGCGTGCGGAGTTACAGGGCGGT
>JALRDR010000903.1 GCA_023262145.1 Planctomycetaceae bacterium
CGCTTTTTCGTGCATGAACAAGTTTGGCTTGTATGCAGTCGATGCGGCACCTAACAACACAACAGCGTCGCCAGCGGTAATTTGACGGTTCACCGTGTTGAATTGTGGATTGGTTGAATCAAACACGCCAGCAACAGACAGAGTTACTGTAATGTCGTTACCAACAGCAGATGCAGCAGAAACGGCAGTTGCAGTGAATGGAACAGCAGAGCCGTTACGAATCAATGGCTGCTTGGTTTGCTGGTTCACCCAAGACGTTGCGGTAAACTGCACTTGGTCGCCAGCAGCGATGCATTTGCCGTATGCATCCCCGTGAGCTCACAGATCATCGTCTGAAAATAGAACAGCAACTCCAGACGGCCCTGAGAAATCTCTGGCTGATAAGGTGTATACGCCGTATACCATGCCGGATTCTCAAGAACGCAGCGTCGAATGACAGCAGGAAGTCGCGTGCCATAGTAACCCTGTCCGATGAGTGACCTTACGGTCGCATTTCGGCTGGCAATCAAGCGCAGCTCGGACAGCGCCGCCTCTTCACTGATTCCCGGGCAGGCATCCTGCACAGTTTCCAGCAGTATCGCAGCGGGCACCACCGTTTGAGCAAGCTCTTCGAGTGAAGAGCAGCCGATCTCCGCAAGCATCGCGGTGAGATCAGATTCACGTGGACCAAGATGGCGACTGAGAAACGGGGACTGAGAAACTTCAGGCTGCATGACGGTACCTCCGGCCAGACCAGATGCTGGGAGTTTCAGAACTGCAGACAGGTAATTCCGCTGCAGTCACAGAAACCCCTCTGTCCGTTAACCTGAGAGATCGAGCGAAGTTGGGTTCAGGAGAACACGGCGAAGCCAGCGAGACTCACGCAGTACCAGAACTCAACCAGGCCTTTCCCCTTCGGTGGACCGTCTGCATGAAGCCATACAGCAGTCACTCTCCAGAGGTGACGTTGCAGTCCGGCAGTCCTTTTGCCTGAGCGGTTCAGGGTCTGCTTGCACCTTCGGCGGCTGAAAAGCTTCAGCTCTCTTCCACCGGACATTCGCCACGCCGGAATTCTAGTGTGCCACTCTGCAGGAATGTAGACGAAAGTGCAGCTTTTGCTCTGGTTCCAGAAAGCAGAACGCGACAACACGCTGGCGAGTTTGCTGCGCTCTGCCATGCAATCTGCTAAAGTCAACCTGAGCGTTCCGGCCCATGCTTCTTCCGCTTTGATTCTGAAAGTGCAGACCTATGCGGCGATTCATCATTCTCGCAGTCCTGCTTCTGCCATCCTGCATACTCGCCGCAGCTGATAAACGCCCGCACGTGCTGTGCATCATGGCCGATGACCTCGGCTGGATGGATCTGGGCTGCCAGGGGAATCCCGTTCTGCAGACTCCGCATCTGGATCAACTCGCCGGCAGCGGTATGCGATTTACCAACGCCTATGCCGCCGCACCGGTCTGCTCCCCGACGCGGGCCGCAATCATGACCGGACTGGCCCCCGCCAGATTACGGATCACGCAACATGGTGCTGACGGCCCCCAGTTTCACCCGGAAGACCGCCGGGTTCAGCCACCACCGTCCAATCCCGAGCTTAACCATGACACGACCACAATTGCCGAACACCTCAAAGATGCAGGCTATCAGACAGCGTTCTTCGGAAAGTGGCATCTGGGCACCCCGGAAGAATACTGGCCACAGCATCACGGATTTGACCTGAATATCGGTGGCTGTGGATTTGGTGGTCCGCCAACTTACTTCGACCCCTACCGTATCCCTTCACTCCCCAATCGCCAGAACGGGGAATACCTGACAGACCGCCTCGCAGACGAAGTGATCGACTACATCGGGCAGAAGCACCAGCAACCAATGTTCATCTGTCTTTGGACCTACAACCCCCACTATCCATTTGAAGCCCCCGAGGAACTGACAAAGCCCTACCTTGAACGGGAGGGCAGGGGACTGAAGAACCCCATCTACGGTGGTCAGATCAGTGCCCTGGACCGGGCTGTCGGACGAGTGCTTGCAGCCCTGAAAGAGCATCAGATCGAAGACGAGACGCTGGTGATCTTTACCAGTGACAACGGCGGCTGGTCCGGAGCCACAGACAATCGCCCGCTCCGCGCCGGAAAGGGATTCCTGTATGAAGGTGGAATCCGAGTTCCCCTGCTGGTCCGCTGGCCGGGCGTCA
>JALRDR010000988.1 GCA_023262145.1 Planctomycetaceae bacterium
CACTGGACACACAGCGTCCGGAATTGACGGTACACCAGACACCCCCGGTTGCCGGCGGCTGCAGTGCTTTGGCGCGAATGCGGAAACGATACCAGCCATCCTCCGGAGCCGTCGTACAGGGAAGACGTCCGTAAAAGATGAGACGAGAAGACCAGGTGACCGCAAGTCCGTCCAGCAGTTCTGGTTCGCGAGTTCTGCGAATCGGGTTCTGCCGCACGATCTGTTCAGGGCCGAGATCACGCACGACGGATTGTTCTGTGGTGAGCGCCCGGCGGAAGGCTTCCTGCAGTGCCGTATCCACGATCTGCAAATGCTGTTGCAGCTGGAAGTGAGACATCGGCTGAGAGTCGGCGTCGGATGTGAACAGCGAATTGCGTGGCTCTTCCGGCATCTGGGCTGCGAGCGGTATGTCAATTCCGAGCAGATCGTGCAGCGTGCGTTCCAGCTGCAGATTGGTAAGCCGCCGCCCATGCACTCGCCCCTGTTCATTCCACAGTTGCTGCTGGTGCTCCTGTAGCCAGTTCTTCGTTTGCTGCAGAAATGCAGCCTGTGCAGAGGCGGCTGGGGGCTGGTGCTCGGGCGGTGGCATTTCACCGGATGCAACTCGGTCGAAGACGCGAATCCAGCGGGAGAAATCCGCTGCTTCAGAGAACCCTGCCGGCAGCTCAGAGAATGCAAAGCCACCTTCCGAATTGCCGTTGCCGTGACAGTCGCTGCAGTTCCTGTTCAGGAATGCGGTCATCGCTTCCGGAGGTTCAGCATGTGCTGCTGTTGCGGGCAGCAGGAGCACAAGCAGCAGGCATTGACCGATCAGATAGTTGCAGAACATCGAGATATCTTTGGACAGGGCGGGCTAACATGCAGGCGGGCCACTGATGATAACGTCTCGGCACTACGTTCCACACATCTCAAACGGAACGAGGCGGCAGAATTCTGTCAGGTGACAAATGGCGGTTTTCGCACCGGAACGCCTCACCAGAAACATGCGCATGAACTGGCACGCCATTGCAAAGAATGTTGCGACTGGCCAGGTGGTCTGGCGCGCCGAAAACCCATGCAGGAATGTGCGATGTTCGAGGGTGGGAATCCACTGAGGCTGTCCCATGCTGTGAGCTGCCTCAGGGTTCGTAACCGTGCCATGCCCAGACCAGTGTGTCGGCCAGCGTGTGTTCGAAGACATTGCGGTCACAGTGTCGGCTGGCACGGCTGAAGATGAAGCGATAGTCATAGCCCTTTGCTGCGAGTGCCTTCGCGGTGCGTTGGTTGGCCATGACCCAATTGTGCCACGTCTCCTCCGGGTCATTGGCTCGATTGTCACTTTCCGCAACGTGGGTGAAGATTCTCAGTGGTTTCTTGGGCGTGTTTTCGATCAGCTTCTGTTCGGAGTGATACTCCCAGGCTCCTGCGGGATACTTCGCCTCTTCGGGTGCATCGTCATCCTGCTGGTCGACAAAAGTGCCGGAATAGGTGATCAGCCGGCGAAACAGATCCGGCCGAAACCAACCCATGGTAAGTGCCGCGGCGCCACCGGAACTACACCCCATAACAGCTCGGCCGTCAGGATC
>JALRDR010000990.1 GCA_023262145.1 Planctomycetaceae bacterium
GGCGTCGGTCTCAGTCTCCGCATCTGCTCCGGATTGTTCGTCCGCCGCGGGAGCATCCGCAGTGGTGGCGACGGGCACTGCACGAACTGCGAAGATCTCGTCACCACTCAGAAACGGTGTCGATGCTCTTTCCGACGGCATGCCGGCATCCGTGATCAGAGTGTTATCAATCAGATCACTGATGGTTGTCGTTGTGGTCGGCACAACACCGATGGATCGCCCTGGCGAAACCTTACGTGGTGTGATCTGAAATTCCCGATCAGTGTCGCCCCGTTTTACCTTGACGGTCAGATCACCTGAAGAGAGGACGATGGCTTCCTGCAGGTCCATGAAACTGCGGATGCGTTCATTGTTCACGGAAACGATGCGATCGCCTGGTTCAATGCCAGCGGTCCACGCCGGGAATCCGGTGCGGACTGCACCGACAACGGGGGCAGGTTCGTAGACGCCAAACCAGTAGCCACCGAAGAAGAAGAGGAATCCAGTGATGATATTCATGACCACACCGGCAGAGATGATAGCCATCCGCTGGGAGACCGTCTTGGCTGAATATGATCGCGGATTTTCGGCGATCTCAGAGCTGGTCATCTGGTTGGGATCCATGTCGTCCTGCCCCAGCATTTTGACATAGCCTCCAAGGGGCAGCGCGGAGATCGCGTATTCTGTTTCACCCTTCTGGCGGCTCCAGATGATCGGGCCGATTCCAATACTGAACCGTTCCACATGCACATCGCACCATTTGGCGACGGCGAAGTGTCCCAGTTCATGAAAGAAAATTACCATGCCCAGTCCGAAGACGACGGCAAAAGTATTCTGAAGCATTCCGGAGAATTCTGAGAATCCTCCGGCTGCCAGTGTCAGGTACGTTAAGGTTTCCACCGAGCAGCTTCCTCCCGAGCCCAGTGATCTGCAGTCAGCAACTGCTGCAGATCTGGCTGAACATCGTATGTATGGTGATTCAGGACTTCCTGAACCAGCCTGGTAATGCAGGTAAAGGACAACTGGTGATTCAGGAATCGTTCAACAGCCACTTCGTTGGCGGCATTAAGTACTGCGCCGCAGGTCCCCCCCTGCTTCGCTGCTTCAAATCCCAGCCGCAAAGCTGGAAACGCATCGAGATCAGGAGGAAACAGCTGCAGTGTCTGAGATTCCAGCCAGTTCGTCTGAGTCGCCGGACAGGGATGCCGCTCCGGGTAGAGCAAGGCATACTGAATCGGCAACCGCATATCGGGTGGTGAATGCTGAGCAATCACAGCACCATCAACAAACTCCACAAACGAATGGATCACCGACTGCGGGTGAATCATCACGGAGATCTGGTCCGCCTGCAGTCCGAACAGCCAGCGCGCTTCGATAATCTCCAGTGCCTTATTCATCATTGTGGCAGAATCCACCGTAATCTTGCGCCCCATTTCCCAGGTGGGATGCCGAAGCGCCATCTCTGGTGTCACGGTCTGCTGCTGTGTCTGAGACCAGCCACGAAACGGGCCGCCGCTGGCTGTGAGCACAATTCTTCTGACGGCATGACGATCGCCAGCCTGCAGGCACTGAAATACAGCACTATGTTCGCTGTCGACAGGAAAAATTGCAGCACCGTTCGCTGCTGCTCTGCGAGTGATCAGCGAACCGGCAACAACCAGAGATTCCTTATTGGCAATGGCAACCCGTTTACCGGCCTCGACAGCCGCCAGTGTAACGGGAAGCCCCGCTGCACCAACCATTGCAGAGACAACAGTGTCGACATTGGAGCGGGTAACGAGGTGCAGTAGTGATTCATTTCCCCGTGAAAGCTGCACCTGCCCTGCAAGTGAGGCTGAAACAAGGGCGTCGGGACACCCGACCACTGACCACTGCGGACCAAATTCGCGAACCTGCTCTTCAAGCTGAGCAGTGTTCTGCCAGATCGACAGACCCACAACACGCAGCTTGTCCGGATGTGAACGAACAACGTCCAGACAACTGGTTCCAATAGAACCGGTTGAACCGAGAACTGCGATTTGCGAAGGGACAGCCAATGGTGAATCTTTGGACAGTGTGCCGTGATCGCAGAGACTTTGGAGTTTAATTGGAAATGGGGGTTTTCGGAAAGTGTCATTTGCTCTGGCGAGGCCTTGTTTTGATCGCTGGGAAGTGAATTTTCCCTCTGCATCGGGGCAGTTTTCCCCTGATGATTGCACTCAGCCCCGTTTTTCGCAGAATTCCGCAGTCGACCAGAAGCTGAGACAGACGCAGTAGCGGCGTCAGCATCGCATCCGCCCCGGTTCAGCTCCACGGTTAAGGCAAGGCACGTTTCGGACAGTGAGGAGGCACAGGTTATGAGCAGAGTTCAGCCGGCAGCAGATCGGGTGGCAGATATCGTGCAGGTGGCTTTGTTCAGGACCTGCATATTTGCTGCCGTCACCGGTTTGGTTGTCGGTTCAGCAGCGGAGTCTGCAGCAGCTGCGGCGGCACGTCAGGCGGCCCCGAATATCGTCGTGATTTTCATGGATGATATGGGCTACGCTGATCCGGGCCCTTTTGGAGGTGATCCCGAACTGACACCGAATCTGAATCGAATGGCGCAGGAAGGCCGACGATTCACGGACTTCTATGTCTCCCAGGCGGTCTGCTCAGCTTCCCGCTGCAGTCTGCTTACTGGTTGCTACAACGTACGACTGGGCATTCTTGGAGCACTCGGTCCATCAGCCAGAATTGGTCTGAATCCAGATGAGAAGACGATTGCCGAGGTCTGTCGTGAACAGGGTTATGCCACAGCCTGCTTTGGCAAATGGCATCTGGGGCACCATGAACAGTTTCTGCCGCTGCAGCAGGGATTCGACGAGTACTTTGGACTGCCGTACAGCAACGACATGTGGCCGTATCATCCAGGAGTGCTGCATCTGCCCATGGAGGAACGCCTGAAGCGGTGGCCTCATCTGCCGCTGATTGAAGGCAACAAGGTGGTGAACCCACAGGTGGATGATGAAGTGCAGGCAGAGCTGACTCGGCTTTACACAGAGAAATCCGTGTCATTCATTGAACGCAATCATGATCGACCGTTCTTTCTTTATCTTCCACACAGCATGGTACATGTTCCACTTTATGCGGGCCGGGAGTTTCTGGGGAAAAGCGGCAAGGGGCTCTTTGCCGACGTGATGATGGAAATTGACTGGTCGGTTGGCCGGATTCTCGACACGCTCAGGCGTCTGGAACTGGAACGCAATACGCTTGTAGTGTTCACGTCCGATAATGGTCCCTGGCTGAGTTACGGGGATCATGCTGGTTCGGCAAAGCCACTGCGAGAGGGCAAAGGGACAATGTTCGACGGTGGTTGTCGTGTCTCCTGTATCATGCGGTGGCCAGGCAGCATACCGGCCGGTTCAGTCTGCAGTGAGCCGCTGATGACGATCGACCTGTTACCGACGATTGCGGAGCTGACCGGCGGCAGTCTTCCGGAGCACACAATTGATGGCAGAAGCATAGTGCCGCAGATGCTGGCGGAAACTCCCCTCCCATCGCCTCACGAAGCCCTGTATTTCTATTACGGTAAACAATTGCAGGCAGTTCGCGCTGGGCGGTGGAAGCTGCATTTTCCTCATGGCTATCGTACGCTGGCAGATCGTGCCGGCGGTACGGGAGGCATTCCGGCGAACTATGAGAACGCCACGATTGGTGAAGAGCTGTTTGATCTGCAGATGGACATTTCGGAGACGACGGATGTTGCTGCTGCGAACCCGGAGGTGGTGGAGCGGCTTCGCCGACTGGCTGAAGCGGCTCGCGCTGAACTCGGGGATAGCCAGCGCGAGGGTGCCGGAATGAGGCCACCGGGGCAGCTCTGAGCCTGATTCGGCTGCGGATCTCAGTTAACTGATCTGCGACCTGCGGTGGTATTTCAGACCAACAGAATTCCTGATTCCTGAAGAGAACGGTACTGGGGCAAAACTGATGCGTATGATGACCTGGATGCTGCTTGCCACTGCCTTCCTGCATGTCCCGACTGTCGGGCAGGAACGCACGGACTCGGATAAGACGCTCCGTCCGCTGAGTGTGGAGGACATGTTTGAGCTTCCGCGGGCAGGCAGCCCGTCGCTTGACGCAACGGGTGCGTGGGTCGTCTGGGCGGAATCAGAAATCACGGATTCCCGACAGAACAAACGTCGTTCGCGATTGTGGGTTGCACCCGCTGATGGCAGTGACTCGCCACGGATGCTGACATCGGGGGACGCCCACGACGGTAATCCGAAGTGGTCACCGGACAGCCGCTGGATTCTGTTCGAATCGGACCGCTCCGGCAGCAGTCAGTTATGGGCGATCAGCTCTCAGGGAGGCGAAGCTCGACAGCTGACACAGATCAGCACCGGAGCCTCGGGGGGCATCTGGTCGGCGGACGGGCAGCGAATTGCCTTCGTCTCTGCTGTGTGGCCGGAGTTTTCCAGTCTGCCATTTGCAGAAAGTGATGCCCTGAATGTCAGGCAGCAGCAGATGCTGGATGAGTCGCCCGTGCAGGCTCGAGTCTTCAATCGACTGTTTTACCGACATTGGAACAGCTACGTAGAGAACAAACGTCAGCATCTGTTTGTCGTGGACGTTACGGCTGCCGCAGGGTGGAACCTTGAGGTTGGTGAGCCGCGAGATGTCACGCCCGGTGACCGAGATGCGAGTCCCACATCATTCACTTTCGGTTCGGCTCAGGACTACACGTTTACTCCTGACGGAACTCACCTGGTCTTC
>JALRDR010001012.1 GCA_023262145.1 Planctomycetaceae bacterium
GGTCAGCGCCGCGACAAGAGACAGCAACAGCAGTCTGCGTGGAAGGAACACGGTGGTTATGCGGCTCATGAGCAGGCTTCCTGGGGAATTGCAGATGATCGGGCCAGTCACAGATTGTGTTGCTCACATCATCGAAGATGCCCATACTTCGTCAAGGTCCGGACCTTGCGAGTGGTGTTCAGCATGGGAGATTTGGTCATGTCAGCGTCACGCCGTCGTTTTCTTTGTCAGTTCGGAGCCGCCTCAGTGCTGGCAGGTTTCAGCGTGGTGGCGGATGAGCGTCCTGAAGTGACGAACCCACGTGCGACTGACGGGGATGAGCGGTTTGAGCCCGGCTGGGATGAAAAATACAGGGTGCTGGTCGGCAATCAGCATGGCGATTTGAACGGCAGTTCGGAAGTTGTGCTGCAGGCGGCTGTGGATCTGGTGGCCGCTCGAGGTGGCGGCACTGTGCATCTGATGCCGGGAACATGGCTGCTGCGAAATGCAGTCACATTGCGATCAGGAGTACGACTGGTTGGCAGTGGAGCCGAGACACTGCTCACGCGGGGACCATCGGAAACGGTTTCATTGGCTGCCGATTCTGACTGGTACGACCAGGAGATCACGCTGCAGGATGAGGGTGGGATTCGCGTTGGAGATGGCATCGCGTTAATGGCCAGGGAACCGGACACCGGACGGCAGACTGTGATCAAGCGAACTGTCATGGCTCGCTCCGGCAGGCGACTGAAGCTGAACGACGGACTGCGGGAGAATCTGTGGTTGACGGCCAGCCCGACCTGTTCGACGTTGTTCCCGTTGCTGACGGCGGAGTACGCCGAGGATGTGGTGATTGAGAATCTGACCCTGGACGGCAATCGGCAGAACACGACAAATTTCAATGGCAACTACGGCGGCTGTATTTTCCTGCAGGACTGCAATCGCTTCACGATGCGGAAGGTTGAGGCACGCAATTACAACGGTGACGGGATCAGCTTTCAGATCTGCCATGATGTGGTGGTGCAGGACTGCTGGAGTCACGGGAATGCAGATCTCGGTGTGCACCCGGGATCCGGTTCACAGCGTCCATTGATACAGAACAATCTGCTGGAAGAAAACAATCTGGGTTTGTTCTGGTGCTGGGGAGTGAAATACGGGCTGGCGGAGGGCAATCGCATGCTCAACAACCGCAGCTACGGAATCTCTATTGGCCACAACGATACGGACAACGTGATGCGGAGGAACCTGGTCAGCGGGAGTGGTCAGGTGGGGATTCTGTTTCGGGACGACAGCCGGGGACAGGACTTCTGGGCCAATCGCAATC
>JALRDR010001020.1 GCA_023262145.1 Planctomycetaceae bacterium
CCGCGATCTCCATGGATCTCACGGCAACAATCCTGGATGCCGCAGGCAGAAATTCAGCAACGGGGCAACTGGACGGGGTCTCACTGAGACCTGCGTTGCAGCACCAGCAATTGAAACCCAGATCGCTGTACTTTCACTATCCGCACTTCGCTTTTCACAGGGACAACGAGCCCGGTGCTGCAGTCAGGTCCGGGCAATACAAGCTGATCCACCGGTTTGCAGACCAATCTGTTGAACTATTTGATCTGGAAATCGACGAGCGGGAGTCCAGGAATATTGCGGAGCAGGAACCTGATACAGCCATACGTCTGAAGAACGAACTGATCGAATGGCTCAAATCCACTGACGCGGCCTTGCCAACGGCAATTTGATACCTCGGACACCTACCGCTTGCCCGCTACTTCACCCGGCCGGATGTGCAGCAGGAACCACCGGCGGATGTGAATGCGACAACCGCCATGCGGGATACCGGAATATACCACAGTCTCTCTGCATCCGGCGGTTCGACATGGCACGGCTGTCGCCGGCAGCATTCATGGAAAGAGCAGCATTCGTTTGCTCACGACATCATCGCCACAAGGCACACAATAACGTCATTCTGAAGAATTGCTGAAGACCACCTCACCGCCAATTGATGTCTCCAGAATCGTCAGCGTCGTCTTCGGTTCACCTGCGCGGGAATGATCTCGATCAACCCGAACTCTGACAGAGTCGCTCTCATCGGAAGTCTCTGCCAGTGGCAGACCAAGCAACTTTCGCGGATTCGAGGAGGCCAGTTCCCATGATTCCTCGATCGACATTCCAGTGACATCATGCCAATGCGCCACACACTGGGCCGTCATTACTCCAGACCCCGCGAGATACTGCGGTTGCCCGGCAACGACGATACGACCATCCGGCAGGCTTTCTACTGCCATCTCGCCATGCCTGTGCACGCCAGGCCCAAGTCCTGCAAACCCGCTGATATCACTCGTCAGGATCACTTGTGACGCGTCCTTGCAGAGCAGAATCGTCCGCAACAAGTCCGGCGGTATATGTGCACCATCTGCGATTACGCTGGTCGCCAACCTGCGGTCCGCCAGTTGTGGCCAGAACACATTGTTGTGACGGTCCATCGACGCGGAACACCCGTTGCCAAGGTGAGTTGAAAGGGTTGCCCCCCGATCGACAGCCTCGCGAATGAGATCACCACCAGCACCAGTATGGCCTATGGCGACCACAATGTTCCGCTCGACAAGCTGAGGAATCACTGCAAGAGCTCCGGGACATTCCGGAGCCAGTGTTACGAGTCGAACTCGATTCCCCGAGAGGTCCTGCCAGCGATCAAAATCACTGATGCTTGCGGAACGCACAGAGCTTCGTGGATGTGCGCCGCGAGGACCGTCAGCATCCGAGATCCACGGTCCCTCAAGATGTACTCCGACAATCATCCGCGAGCTCAGTGGGGAATCGCTCTCAATTGCCGCCCGCAGCGTCCGCAAACCATGCACAAAAACATCATCATCTGCCGTAATCAGCGTCGGCAGACACATCGTGACTCCACAGGAACAATAGTACTGAAGGATTCGCTCAATACTCTCGGCAGAAATATGTTGAGATGAAAACCAGTCCCCAACCGCCCCATTCACCTGAATATCAAGGAGTCCAGAAAGACAAATCTCCCGCATCGGCATCAGAACCCCACTCTTTTTGTTCCAGAAAGACAGAGCTAACAGTAATCACGAGAGCCGGCAAGTCCTGGAAAGGGTTTGTCGACGGCAATCTTTGGAGTCCATCACGATGCCTGCAGTCGTTCACCTGCAGGCTCAAAGCCAGTTCCACCGACTCTCATATTTCCTTATCCATTTTCTGCGTGCCTGCTTAGCTTAATTCACAGCAATACAGACATGGAAGTTACACGGGAGCAACGATGATCCAGCTCTCAGCAGATCTCAAAAGCAGCAACCGCGTCTGTATTTTCAGATACAAGATGCAGTTGAACTTTATACATATTCGTACTGACCGAGTCCTGAGTAATTCCTGCACCTGCACAACCGTCACACACTCAACAATCCTGCAGCGAGGCCAATCGGCACCACTGCCGAAGAACAGGATGCAGCCTTGCACTGAGCCAGGAAGCAGTGCGCAACACCTCACCCCAACAAACAGGCTCGCTTCCGACCACGCTCAAAACCAGCACTTTGACGGCTC
>JALRDR010000002.1 GCA_023262145.1 Planctomycetaceae bacterium
CTGACACAAATACTCCCGCAACGATGCCGCACCTGAACTCACCGATGTCGCCGCAGCCATTGCCCGGGCAGCACTGCCCGTCTCAGCACCGCCGTCCGGTGTCGCGTTCTCAACGGTTGCTGCAATCGCTGCCCCGCCAGCCGTTCCAGCAGTCACGTCCCGCCGATAAAAGGGTAACTGCAGCGATTCGGCCGCCCGGCGATCTGCCGGTGCCAGAAACACAACCTGTGGGCTGCCAGCGGTTCGCGCGCAGAATGTCTGCAGCCAGATAGGCCAGTACGGCTCGTCTTCCGGCAACAGCACCTGATTGAACAGGGGCAGAATGAACCGCCCCTCTGCAGCAGCACGCTGAAAGAATTCCAGCACCACCGCGTCGTTGTATTTTTGTTGCGTCAGCACCGCGATCAGAACGTCAGCCGCACGCCGAACCACATCCGCACGCGCCCAGTTCATCCGTGCGTCACTGTCGATATCCGGAGTGTCCAAAAGCAGCAGCCCGTCCGGCAACTGCTCACATTCACGCCAGAACAACTGGTCAGCTGACGCCTCAGACAACGCGTCCTCAGCAGCATCCCATGGCCGCAGTTCCAGCTCCGGAAAGATTCCCTGGAGCAGCTGCGGATCGGCCATGCTGCCGGGAACCAGGCAAACTGCCTGCCGAGTTCCCGCGGCGAGCGGCGAAGCAGCACTGGCCCGCGAACCAGCCAGCTGATTGAAGACCGAACTCTTGCCGGTATTCGTCCCACCCACGACAGCCACCACCAGAAATGCGGATCCACCAAGCTGTGGAATCAGCTTCTGTGTGAGCAGTGCAAACCACTCCTCGGTCGTCGCGGATGAGACAGGCAGTAATCTCGACTGCTCCTGCAACTGCAGAATCACGTCGTGCAGAGCCACCACAATCGCTCGACATTCTGCCCACTCCCCACCAGCATCAGCTACTGCTGACATCGTCATCACTTTCCTTCATTCTGCGGCATCCGCTGTTCCCGGAGCAGCGGGTTGCGGTGAGATTTTCCCACCCGCCAGTTGCCTGCGGTGCCATCAGTCAACAGGGCAGCTGCACCGCTTGCCACTCAGCGATCTCCTGCCGCTGCAGGTAATGGAAACAACCTGCGAATTTCATCTGCGGTCGGCTGACGTCCATACTCGCAGATCTCAAAGGCTTCCGCATACTTCACTGCCTTTCCGGCATCTTCCCCATACCAGCGAATGAGCGCTTCGCGGTAGTGATCCGCTTCCGCCGACTGACGACGATCCCAGCGTTCCCGCAACCATGCCCGCCGCAGTTCCGGCTGCGAAGCTGGCGGTGCCTCAGCGGCGCGTTCCGCTGTCCCCAGAGCACCACCTTCAAATGTCTGGGATTCCAGAGCCAGCAGTGCGTCCACCTTGCGTTCAAATACGCTGTCGAGCGATACGGCAATATCTGCCTTGAATGGATACGGCTTCTGGAAACGATCACTGCTGTACAGGAACACGGGATTCTTCTTCAACGGTGGCGTGTCCGGACAGAAGAATGGCACGGCCACCATATAAGCGGAATCCTGCACCAGGACGCCCACATAACGATGATCCGGATGATAATCCCAGGGACGATGTGCAATGACAATATCGGCATTCCAGTCGCGAATCAGTCGCGTAATGGTGCGGCGATTCTCCAGCGTCGGTTCCAGTTCACCATCATGAATATCAAGAACCTGATATGTGAACCCAAGACGTCGCGCCACTTCAGCAGATTCGGCAGCACGGCGTTTCGCCAATGGACCTCCCGCCATCTGCCAATGACCAATATCGCCGTTGGTGACCGAGACCATCTTTACGTGATGCCCCTGATCAGCCCACAGTGCCGCCGTCCCGCCACTCTTGTATTCCGCATCATCCGGATGCGCACCAAAGCAGATAATCCGCAGCTTGCCATCGTCACTCGACTGCTCATCTGCGACCACTGCAGGCAGCCCCGCATTCAGGACAAGCATCGCTGCAAACAAACCGGTCATCCCCGGAATAAGCTTCATCACAATATTCATCAATCACTCCCCCGGATGTGAGTCACTTCTGCACCTGACTGGAAACTACCGCGTTTCGCAGCACGGTGTCTGCATGCATTCGTCCCGGTCCACGCCGGCGTTCGTCGAGGCATCACCATGAATCAATTCTACGCTGCAGACTTTCACTCTGCTATTCCCGGCAGATTTCAATGGGGCCCCCGGCCAATCGGTCCCCGCCACTTCCACCCCGCTGCAGTCCGTGATTCCCCTGCCGGAGCGACTGCGGGGGCTGCCTGCTGTAACCGTTGTTGCAGTCGCTGCAGCAGCACGCCACCCGCAACAACAGCCGCCAGAGCCGACCCGATCAGAATCAGCAGCCAGCATCGATGCTGCAGGTGCCAGCCAATGACCTGCGGCAGCCGAGGCAGATGCATGACTGCCACCGCCACGAACTCAGCCATCGGATCAGCAGCATCTGAAGCACCCGGCTGCTGAAATAACTCTCGCGCCTCGGCACTGCTCATATCCCGCAGAGGTTTCCGCTGAGCCCCATCCCAGGACACAGCGAGGAACCCCCAGCCCGTCGCAATCACAAAGAGAAAAGCCATGCCTGTCACCCACAGGATCGATTTTTGTTGGAGTGGCATGACCTGCACCTCTTTGCCGACCTGAATCAACAACTCCGCGTCTGACTCTTCGGCTGCAGAGCCGCCGCCGAGCGTCGCACGATGTTCCCTGTGGTCGCAGCGAAGTCACCAGCCACTGCTGCTCCGCTGCGTCCCTTCGTTGGCAGACAATCACGTTGATCACCGCGAACCGTGTTCCGGATGAGTACAACGGAATCGTCTGACGGTTTCATCAAGCTCATAGAATCCATGAACGCACTCCGGCCATTGCCTGCTCGGCAGATATGGCAGCAGTTTTTCGCGATCGACCATGGCCGACTCAGACAGCGGACCCGCGTCGATCAGGGACTGTGATTCCGAGCCGGTTCGCTGTTCCGCGTCAGCCTGCTGCAGGGCACTGTCCAGCAGGCCGCGATTAAGATGGCAGCGCACAGCTGTCAGGCTTGCTGACGGTCTCCAGATGAGCAGTTGGAAGGAAACACCCAGCAGCAGCAGACTGGTCAGCAAGGACGACTGCGTTACACACCAGAACCAGCACGGCAGCCTCGTCCCGGATGAAGCAGCTGCAGGTGTTGCTGCAAGCACACCCGGACGCCGCTGCCAACGGCCCATCACAGCGAATGTCTACATAGTGCATCCAGCTTCGCAGTGTCCCATTCATATACATCCGACTCATTGTTAAACCTT
>JALRDR010000080.1 GCA_023262145.1 Planctomycetaceae bacterium
AGGAAGCAGTGCGCAACACCTCACCCCAACAAACAGGCTCGCTTCCGACCACGCTCAAAACCAGCACTTTGACGGCTCCAGAGACGTGAGACGACACAAGTATCCCCTGCGACAGATCTGCCTCGTGCGAGCCACGAATGCCACAGAACTGCCAGGACCATGTCATGGCTTCTCATCCGCGAAATCAGACTCTCAACCATGATAAGTACTGTGCTGAGATCATGCAGCGGGAAAGCACGGCGAGTCTCTGCCTGGAATCGCATGGTGGTTCAGCACAGCATGCGCAGTCTGCTTACCGCTGTTCAGCGTCTTCACACTCCATTGCCACGCAACGTCAGACCCTTTCCTGGATGATCCTGACCGCAAGCACCCAAACCTCGAAGCAAATCTGCTATCCGCACGGAAGATTGCTTCGATGCATTTGAGAGCCAGTCAGGCGCCCGTGTCGTTAAACCAGACATGACCACTTCACCCTGCTTGGCAGCGACACGCCATGGGCGGTATCCAGTCGACGACAATTCGTGCGCGTCTGAGGCATTTAAGAAAGTGAGTCGCACACGGGAATATCGGAAACAGAGCACTTGCCAATTGCTGCTGGACGAGTGAGTACCGGCAAGCTCAACTCTCGTGACAGCGGCTGTCTTCGCATGCAGCCTGCCAATTCGGACTTCTAATGTCACGCAAGTAAGACTTCTGCCGAACCACCTGAAAGCGTTGTTTCAATTATTTAGATGCCTCGGCTTCCGCCCCGATCTTCTGAGAAAGCTGTCGGTGATAGTCGACCTTCCCCTGGTCACCCAGCAACTCGTACGCCCTGGCGATATTACCATGAACCTCCGCCTGAATTCGCACGTCTCGAAGTGCGAGTTCGAAATCCGCTACCGCCTCAAGTGCATTCCCCTGACGCAACTTCAGCTTGCCTCGCGTGTCCAGGAATGCGGGCAGGTCCGGATACAGATTCAACGCACTCTCCAAAAGGCTGAATGCCCGCTTAATCTGGTCAGAGTCTGCACTGGCATCATCCGCGATCAGATTCGCCAGATTATTGAGCAGTCCGACTGCCGAAATCTGCTGCGACATAGCCAGTTCGAATTCCTGCCTCGCCAGCGCCGAGTCCGGCGGATCCGCTGTCGCCGCTTTTGTACCACGCAGAAAATGGACCACACCAGGCGCAATTCCGTTGTCCAATGCAAACTGCATCGTCGACTCGAGCGACTCTGAATCCAGATCACGCTCGAGGCACAACATCGATAACTCCTCCACGACAGGCGTATACATTGGATTTAATTCGACTGCGCGACGCAAGGAGTCAAGAACGACGAGGAGGTTTCGCGTGTCCCCACTTGTACGCAATCGTCGACACTCGGCGACATACATTTGAGCCATCAGATTACGCAGTTGCATCATCTGGCTGAGCGCTTCCGGGTCCTGTTCCTCGATTTGCCGTGACTGCATCAGTTCATTCAGAAAGCCTCCGACAAAACGGACACCTTCTCGCTCTTTCTCTGCCAGAATCGCGGCATTCACCGCTGCAATACACCAGGTCTCAAACACCACGGTATTCACCGTGGTGTATGCTTCCCACGCACGCACCGCTGACTGCCGCCGCTCGCTCAACTGCTCCGAACTCATCTGCCGCACGTCCGTGCCGACGCAAATCGCGCGAGTAAGCCAGACGTCCGCCCAGAACAGGCGTTCCTGTTTCTCCATCTGCGTAGAGAGCGCCCTGAACTGAGAGAGCTCCACTGTCAGTCGATAAGCCTCTGCAAATCGCAGTCGCAATGCGAGCACCTTCGCCAGATTCAGCTTCGATCGAGCAACACCGGGCAACTCGGTGGTCACCTTCGTCAGCATCGCAGTCAATCGGCTCAGCATTTCTCCATTTGAGGTCGGAGCACGCATGTAACTCAGAAACAAAAGATTGCTGAGATTTTCCATGGTCAGATAATCCTCCGGATACTGACGGAGGGAAAGCTCAAGTTGCTCGATCGCCTGGTCAAGTTCTCCGCTCTGGGTCAACGCCTGAGCCAGGGTGCGCACAGACTGCCCGGCATTCTCCGGACTCCGCTGGCTCCAGAGCCGTGCGAAGAACTTTGCTCTCTCGGGGTTCCCGCTGGCAACAGCAGATGTAATTTGTGCGCCGAGCAGATCTGCAGTCGGAGCAATCCGCGGTGCACGCCAGGCCAGCAGATACGATCCTGAAATGACGACAACTAATGCCGGCACCGATCCCAACAGCACTTTCGGATCACGACTGACACCCCAGCGAAAGAATAAGGCCCAGCTTGTGGACAGAAGAAAAATCGGATTGAGCAGATTCAGAAGACTGACCGCCGCGCGACCACCAAGCCCGCCAAAGGAGGTCCCTTTCTCTCGGACGGCCTGCAGCGATAAGGACACACGCTGGAATTCGCTCAAAATATAGTAATACAGTCCCTCAACACGAATCGCCCGTGAACGAATCCATTTCGAGAGGAACTTCAGAAGCCGTTGCAGCCAGTACATGTTCTTCTTAACCGTGCGTATTCAGAAACTAAGCATGATTCCCGATGCGGCAGGTTCGTCCCGACGCAACTCAGCCGACTCGCAAGACCTGCCTTCCGCAGAATCTCAGAGGCAACCGCTTTGAAATGAATTCACGCAGAATTCGGACCAAACCGCTGCGCAAAAGACGTTGCACGGGATTGTAACCAACGGTCGCCAGCTCCAGTACGCGATTTTGCGTAATTTCAATCCTGCTGGCGATTCACATACATCTGTTAGTACGTCAGAATCACGAAAAATCTGATTTTTTTCGGCCCTTCGTCCGTCTGAACAGGCACGGCTGTGCTGATTCCCGGCGGCTCCCGGTGCTCGCATTTCAGCTGATTTGGATGCGACACACCTCCTGCGACAGCTCTCTGAGCGTCTGCTGAAGGACTGATCATGTCTCGGCCTTTCCTGCAACCTGACCCAAACCTGCTGATTAGTGTCTCCGGATTGTCTCGGTCCTTCCGCGGCACCGTGGCTCTCGACAACGTCTCCCTCCAGCTCGATTCCGGACAGGTCCTCGGTCTGGCTGGCGAAAACGGGGCGGGGAAAACCACGCTGATCCGACACCTGCTGGGACTACTTCGAGCATCATCGGGGACGGTCCGAGTCCTGAACCATGATCCCGCTGAATCGCCAGAGCATGTCTTTGCTCAGACAGGATACCTGTCAGAAGACAGAGATCTGCCGGATTGGATGACCATCAGTCAGTTGCTGCACTACCGGGCCGCATTCCACTCAAACTGGGACCATGATCTGCAGCGTGAGCTTTGCGATGCCTTCGAATTGCCACTGCAAACGAGAATTCGCCATCTCTCCCGCGGGCAGCTCGTCAGAACCGGTCTCGTCCTGGCAGTGTCGTTTCGCCCGGCTCTGCTGATTCTTGATGAACCATCCTCCGGCCTCGATCCGCTTGTTCGCAGCGATATCCTTGCAACAATCCTGCGCACAACCGCCGATGAAGGGCGGTCAGTCCTGTTCTCCACACACCTGCTGGAAGAGATTGATCAGGTCTGCGATTCCATCGTCATGCTGCATCATGGACGTGTTGTGCTGCACTCAACGCCCGCAGAAATCGAGCACAATTACACTCACCTGACGCTACCGTCAGCGTCCGCTGTTGCACTCACCGCGCTCACACCTGCAACAATCTGCCGGACTACTGAGAATGGCTGCACCACTTTCATCTGCGAGCTGGCTTGTGATCAGATTGAGTCCGAAGTTCGCAGCCGTGGCCTGACCGACTTTCAGGCGCAGCCCGTTGCTCCG